>JAZOQS010000018.1:0-2849 GCA_045656205.1 Clostridia bacterium
GGAGAAGTTGCACCTGCAGAGTAAATGCCGCCTTTGTAAAGTTTGAGTTTTACGCTACCTGTAACTGTTTCCTGTGTGGAATCAACAAACGCGCTCATAGCTTCGCGGAGAGGTGTGTACCACAGACCGTCATAAACAAGGTCAGCAAATTTGTTTGCAAGGTCAAGTTTATAGTGGAGTGTCTGTTTGTCAAGGCAGAGATATTCGAGTTCTTTGTGAGCTGCATAAAGAACTGTTCCGCCGGGAGTTTCATATACGCCACGGCTCTTCATACCAACAAGTCTGTTTTCAACGATATCGTCAATACCAACACCGTTAGCGCCTGCGATTTCATTAACTTTTGTAAGAAGCTCAACAGCACTGTCGTATTTTTTGCCGTCAATTGCTACCGGAACACCCTTTTCAAAGTCTATTGTAATATATGTAGCTTTGTCGGGAGCTTTTTCGGGGGGAACAATCATTTTTAAGATTTTTTCGTAGTTGGGTTCGTTTGCACGATCTTCAAGGTCCATACCTTCGTGTCTTAAGTGCCAGATGTTTCTGTCCATAGAATAGTTATCTTCTTTTGTAACAGGAACGGGGATGCCTCTCTTCTCTGCGTATTCGATTTCTTCTTCTCTGGATTTAATGTCCCAGATTCTCCAAGGAGCGATAATTTTCATTTCGGGAGCGAGAGCTTTGATTGTCAGCTCAAAACGCACCTGGTCATTACCTTTACCTGTACAACCGTGACAGATTGCTGTTGCGCCTTCTGCTTTTGCAATTTCAACAATTCTTTTTGCAATACACGGTCTTGCGTGGGATGTGCCAAGCATGTATTTGCCTTCGTAAAGAGCGCCTGCTTTAAGTGTAGGCCAGATGAAATCTGTTACATACTCTTCCTGAAGATTTTCAATGTAGAGTTTGGAAGCGCCGGTTTTGAGAGCTTTTTCCTCTAAACCGTCAGTTTCCTTACCCTGACCAACGTCACCGCAAACTGCGATAACTTCGTAGTCGTAGTTTTCCTTGAGCCACGGTATGATAATAGAGGTGTCAAGACCTCCTGAATATGCGAGTACAACTTTTTCTTTTGCCACTTGAAATTCCTCCTAAAATCTGTTATAGTAACAGTATACTACTTTTTTTTCTATAATGCAAGTGTAAAGGTATACAAATTTTATACATTTTTTGTGCAAATTTATGCATAATTATACAAAAAGGTGTTAATATGTTGATTTTGGGAATTGACCCCGGCTATGCAATAGTGGGGTATGGGCTTATAGAATATATAGGTAACCGCTTCCGGGTGCACGATTACGGGAGTATTCAGACTAAAGCGGGAGTGCCGACGAACGAAAGACTTAAAATCATATATGATTCAATGAGCGAACTCATTGCCCGTCATAAGCCGGACGCGATGGCAGTTGAAGAACTGTTTTTCAATACAAACTCAAAAACGGCGATAGTGGTTGCCGAAGCAAGAGGGATTATACTGCTCAGTGCGATAAATGCAGGGCTTGATATTGCAGAGTACACACCTCTTCAGGTTAAACAGGCGGTAACAGGGTATGGCAGGGCGGACAAAAATCAGGTCCAGCAGATGACAAAGGCACTGCTTGGACTTGACAAGGTCCCCAAACCGGACGATACGGCGGATGCGCTTGCAATAGCAATCTGCCACGCGCACAGCGCAGGCTCGGTAGCATATAACAGGATAAAATAAGAACCCGACCCGATAGTGCAATCAAAGATTGCAATCGGGTACCCCGGAACCTTGATTGTTAGCAAAAATAGAAAAGGACAGGCAATGCCTGTCCTTTTAATTATGTAATTTTTAGCTTTTCTTTTCAGGGTCAACATAGAGAGGAGAAATTGAGATGTCCTCGTAAATTCTCTTGATTGTTTCCGCAAAGATAGGAGCAACGGAAAGCACTTTGAACTTGTCCAGCATTTTGCTTTTGGGAAGCGGAATGGAATCGAGGAATACAATTTCTTTAAGAGGAGATTCTTCAAGTCTTTCAATAGCAGGACCTGAAAGAACAGCGTGTGTACAAGCACAGTAAACTTCTTTTGCGCCTTTTGCAACAAGAGCGGAAGCACCTGCAACAATTGTACCTGCTGTGTCAATCATATCGTCAACCATAATGCAGTATTTACCTTCAATGTCACCAATGATGTTCATAACTTCAGCAACATTGGGACGGGGACGGCGTTTGTCAACAATTGCAAACGGAACACCGAGTTTCTGAGCGAACTGTCTTGCTCTGCCAACACTACCATGGTCGGGAGATACTATGCAAACATCCTCAAGCTGATCTTTAAATTTATTTTTAAAATAATTTGCGAGAAGCGGACCGCCATAGAGATGGTCAACAGGAATGTTGAAAAATCCCTGAATCTGCGGTGCGTGCAAATCAATAGTAAGCACTCTGTCAGCGCCGGCGGTGGTTAAAAGGTCAGCAACAAGTTTTGCCGAGATGGGGTCACGCGCCTTTGCCTTTCTGTCCTGACGCGCATAACCAAAGTAGGGGAGCACGGCAGTAATTTTAGCTGCTGATGCACGTTTGAATGCATCAATCATAATGAGAAGTTCCATTAAATTATCGTTTACGGGATCGCAAGTGGACTGAACAACAAATACTTCAGAGCCTCTAACCGTTTCGTTAATGTTAACAGAAATTTCTCCGTCACTAAAAATCTTTACTTCGGAATTGCCAAGCTGAAGTCCCAGCTTTGCAGCAATATCTTTAGCAAGTTTTTTGTGAGAGTTTCCGGCAAAAATCTTAATGTTTTTCCCGTGAATAGGACCCATTCTTATCACTCCTTAAAAATATTTAAATTATGTATGGGTACATAATTGTTTTTCTAAA
>JAZOQS010000019.1:0-2327 GCA_045656205.1 Clostridia bacterium
GTTAATTCATTTTTGATTCTTGTTGCTGTTGTTGCAGAGGAAAAAGTAATGAGAAGTCCGTTTATGTCAATCACTCCTTTGGATTAATAAGTGTCTCAAGATATTATATGAAGAAAAAGTGGCTTGTGTCCCTCGGATGAAAGACAAAAAATCCTTTTTGCTGTTTGACAAAATGGAAAAAATAGTGTATAATTATGGTAGAAATTTTTGCTTTAAGCAAGTGAAGGAGTCCGGGACAATGTATAATATCGGAGATAAGGTAGCCTATCCTATGCACGGCGCAGGAATAATAGAAGCTATCGAGGAGCGTGAAGTGCTTGGGGAAGTAAATGAATATTATGTACTTCGTATGCCCTATGACGATATGAAGGTTATGTTTCCTGTCAAAGGCGTTGCGGCTGACAGCATAAGAAATATAATTGATACTGAGGAAGCGGATCGTGTTATTGAATATTTCAGGAACTTTTTTGAAAACAGTACGGAAAACTGGAACAAAAGATATCGTGAAAATTCAATGCATATCAAAAGCGGCAACATTTACGAAACGGCACAGGTAGTGAAAATGCTTATGTACCGGGATAAGTCCAAGGGTCTGTCCTCCGGTGAACGTAAAATGCTTGCAAATGCTAAGCAGATTCTTATCAGCGAAATAGTGCTTTCAAAGAATATTGGTCAGAAAGAAGTAGATAATCTGCTTACCGAGATTGTGGTAAGCCAGATTGAAGAGGGTGCATAAACTTGATATATGCGGCAATAGTTGCAGGGGGCACCGGGTCCCGTATGGGCAGCAATGTTCCCAAACAGTTTCTTGAAATTTCAGGGAAGCCTGTGCTTATACACACAATTTCGGCTTTTGCAAAAATGGTGGACAGAATATGTATTGCCTGCCATAAAGATTATGTTGATTATACAAGAGAAATTGCTGAGAAATATTTTGATTTTCCCATCGACATAATTCCCGGCGGCGCAGACCGGATGGAAAGTGTTGAGGCAATCGTAAACCATTTTTTAAGTGACTCAAATGAAGATGATATATTGCTGACACATGATGCGGTTCGCCCTTTCGTGTCAGAAAAAATGATTAAGGAAAGTATTGAAAATGCCCGCCAGGGGCATTTTTGTACGATTGCAGTAAATTCAACCGATACCGTTTGTATCGCAGACGGCGATGGTATGATTGGCAATGTGCCGGACAGAAGCAAGGTTTTTAATATACAGACACCGCAGACTTTCAATCTAAGAAAACTGGCAGAAATGCTTGAAATGTGTCCCGATAAAAATAAATACACAGATTTGTGCGGACTTGCACTTTCACTTGGCGAAAATGTTAAGATGGTTGAAGGCAGTCCCGAAAACATAAAAATAACCGTTCCGGCAGATATTAAAATTGCCGAAACGATTCTGGAGAAAAGATATGAGAATAGGTAACGGGTATGATGTCCACGCCTTTGCTGAAGGCAGAAAACTTATTCTGGGAGGGGTGGAAATCCCACACACCAAGGGTCTGCTCGGACATTCGGATGCCGATGTTCTGGTGCACGCTGTAATGGACGCGCTTTTAGGCGCGGCAGCACTTGGAGACATAGGGCAGCATTTTCCTGATTCGAGTAACGAGTTTAAGGGAATAAGCAGTCTTTTGCTTCTTGAAAGAGTAGGCAGTCTGATTAACGAAAAAGGTTATGAAATTGAAAATATCGACAGTATTGTCGTGGCGCAGAAACCTAAAATAGCAAAACATATTCCGGATATGAGAAAAAATATTGCAGATTGTCTGGGTATAGATATTGAAAAAGTAAATGTAAAGGCAACGACAACCGAAAAGCTTGGCTTTGAGGGCAGGGAAGAAGGAATTTCTTCTTACGCGGTTTGTCTGTTAAAATAGGGGGAATTTGAAAATGAAAATGACAAAAATGCCTGTGCCGACACAGAGAGAAGTGCCGGCAGAAGCGGAAATAAAAAGCCATCAGCTGATGCTGAGAGCCGGAATGATGAGAAAGTCCGCAGCAGGGATTTACAATTATCTGCCGCTTGGTCTTAAGACTCTCCGCAAAGTTGAAAATATCATAAGAAAAGCTATGGACGACCATGGTGCTATTGAGGTGCTTATGCCTGCACTCCTGCCGGCAGAATCCTACATGGCGTCGGGCAGATGGGAAGTTTTCGGCGAAAATATGTTCCGTCTTAAGGACAGAAACGGAAGAGATTTCTGTCTCGGACCAACTCACGAAGAACTTTTCACCGAGCTTGTGAAAAACGAGGTTCATTCATATAAAGACTTGCCCAAGACAATTTACCAGATTCAGACCAAATACCGTGACGAAAGCCGT
>JAZOQS010000020.1:0-3483 GCA_045656205.1 Clostridia bacterium
AGACTGATGCGGATAGCCGCCTGCTATGCCGTTGGTCTTACTGATGATGATTTATCGGAATTTGTTAAGTCCGGTCCGCAGTATATCCGTATACTTGCCGCAAGTGAAAAAGGCAAAAAAATGTTATCGGAAATGAAAAAGAAATCATCTCTTCCTATAATAACAACCCCGTCAGCATATAAAAAACTGTCGCCGCTCGCACAGAAAATGTTTGAATTTGACTTCCGCGCTGCAGACATAGCTGCTCTAGTGACAAAAAATCCCGCTCTGCGCGAAGGCAGGCAGGATTTTAAAAAGCTTAATATTTTTTAAGGCTGACCGCAACCCCATCCCCTATCGGGATGATTGAGGTTGTGAGGTTTTCATCCTCGGAAAGCCTTTTTAAATATTCTTTCATATTTACAATTATTGTTCTGTGTTTTCTCGGAATAAATCCTGTTTCGGCAACAGTTCCGCGGTACAGGATATTATCCGAAATGAGTAGTCCACCTTTTTTCAGAAGCTTTAAGCATTTGGGCAGGAAATTGTTGTACTGTCCTTTTGCCGCATCAACAAACACAATATCAAAACTCTCTGCTATTTGGTCCATCACCTCGAGTGCATTGCCCCTAAGCAGAGTTATTTTTTTGTCCATACCTGCGCGGCGGATGTTCTTTTCCGCCTCAGCCGCTCTTTCCTCATCCATTTCTATTGTGGTAATCTTCATATCATCAGAAAATCCCGCAAACAAGATGGAAGAATATCCGATGGCACTGCCTATTTCCAGAAGTTTTTCCGCTCCCGTCATTTCAGATAAGAGTCTGATAAGCTGGGCAACTTCCGGGGATATTATGGGAATGTATTCTTTAAGAGCTTTTTCCTCAAGCTCTTTTAAAATTCCCGTATTTTCTTTTATAAGTGACCGCAGATAATCTGTTATCTGCTCTGTTGCAACGCTGTCATCAAACATAGCTTACTCCTGTTTTGCCAAATGTTCTTCATAGGTTTTTGAAAAAGTGTTTTTACCGCCATCAATTGCAGAAAAATAAAAATAGTCTGTTTCTGCAGGATAAATTGCCGCCATAAGTGCCTGCTCACCTGGCGAGGCAATCGGTCCGGGCGGCAGTCCTTTGTTCAGATATGTGTTATAGGGCGACTCTACATTAATATCTGCATATGTGAGTCTGTCTTTTGGTTGTTTTGTTACATATATAACAGTTGCGCAAGACTCCAGTGAACTGAAGTAGGGGGATTTTAACCGGTTATGAAATACTGACGAAATCTTGTCAAGCTCACTTTTTCCCTCTTTTTCAATAATTGAAGCAAGCGTCACCATTTCGTGAAGAGTGAACCCCATTTTCTCGGTCTGTTTGCGCATTTTATCTGTATAAATCTTATCAAACTGCCCAAGACACGCGTCTATCACCTGATGAGCGGACATTCCCTTGTCAAAATAGTATGTCTCCGGGAAGATGTATCCTTCAAACCGATATCTTCCCGCCGGCATTTCATCGCTTATAAAGTCATACTCAAAAACGCCCGACTCAAGCTCATTATAAAGTTCTGATTCTTCAATCCCGAGCGTTTCCGAAAAGACCTTTACAATCTGGTCCAGTTCATATCCCTCGGGAATTGTCACTTTAACAATGGTATTGGCAGTGAGCAGCTTGTCCTTGATTTCAAAATACCCCATTTTTGAGGATATTTCTGTGCTTCCGCTATGGATTTTTCCTGCACTGCCCGTAAGTTTTATCACAACTTTCATCATAAACTCACTTTTGATGAGTCCCTCATTTTTAAGCATAGCAACGACACTGTTTGCGCCCGCTCCTTCGGGAATTGTTATTTCTTTAACAACCTTTGCCGCAAACAGCCCGTTTATGCCAAAATATAAAATGATAAGAAGTATTGCTATAGCCACTGCAGGAATGTATTTTTTAAATTTCTTCATAATCTTCCGCCTTTAATAAGGTTTTAAATTATTTTCTGCCTATATTGCTGAAATATTTAATTCTTTCTGAAATTTCCGGATATTTTTCTTCAGTTTTCTTAGAGAACATTGCATCAGATAGGTTTTCTGTTGCGGCTTTTTCGTGACCGATAAGTGCATATGTAGCCTCTTCAAGGTGACTGAACATTGCATCTCTCTGTGCAAGACAAATAAATGACTGTCTGGGAGTGTTAATATCCTCACCACTTATCTGGAAGAGTCCGTGTTTTTCACAGAGTGCCATAACTCTTTCCACCTGTTCTTTTGTGTTTCTGGAGGGCATATATGTTACCGCATTAAAGCCAAGTTCTTTGATTTCATCAAACAGAAGATCAAGATAATCATCTTCAAATTTCTGTGTCTTTTTGTCGCCTGTAACGGAGTTTCCAACGTCTCCGAGATATGCATAAGCAAGGATTGCTCCTGTTTCTTTTGCAAGTTTCACAGCTTCTCTTACGTCAGGACATTCATCGGTTGCGGGAATGTAGAATTTTTCCACCATATCACTTTTTAATGCCCCGAGAAGGTCATATTCGTAGCAATCGTTATTTGCATCAATAAGAAATCCTTCTATTTTGGATGAAAGTGCAATTTTCATATCATTTTTCAGGAAATCAACGATAGCCTGTCCTCTGCCGAACTTGTTAACAAGTTTAAGGCTTAACGCATAAAGAATGTGACGTTCTGTAACGCTACCTTTTTCGTGAAGCATTGAAAGAGGAATTACATCGCCGTCAAAATCAAGTGTGATACCATGGGGTGCCATAATCTCGTTTATTTTTTCAACCATCGCACGGTTTCTTTTAAGTCTTGCTTCTGTAACCGGGCCGAAGAAAGCTTTTACTTTTTCAATCTGAGTGTGCGGAATGCCGTGGAGAGCTACATATGCAACCTCGTCCTGGTCAGGGTTGTTGATTTTTTTGCCTGCAAGACGTGTGTTTTTCATACTTACACGAAGCTCAGCACCTGCAGTAGCCGCCATATCAACTATCTTCGCAGCTTCAATAAATTCTACAATACCGGACACGCTGTCGTGGTCCATAATACCTGCAGTTTTAAGACCTGCATTATACGCCATCCATACGGCTTTTGTTGGTGAATAGGGTGAAAAAGAATAGATGGTGTGGATGTGGTTATTTACATCGTTACCCGTCTGAGGTCTTGCAATTTCACCTTTTTCAATTTTCTCCATAAGATTTCTGAGTGCTTCAAGTCTTGTTTCGGCACTTCCGCCGTTTAAGTTTTTAATCATGTTCTTTATATCCTTCCATGTAATATTTATTAAAAATAACTAAGTATTAATTCGGCTGCAATCTTAAGCCCCGTCGGTATGCTTTCTATCAGCACCCGTTCGCCTCTTGTATGTGCCCCGCCTCCGAGACAGGTACCCACACAAACAGCCGGAACTCCCATTGACATTGGCACATTACAGTCGGTAGATGCCGATTTTATAGTGCAAGCAGTTCCCGAATGTTTTTCACAGATTGCTACCGCTTTCGCAGTCATATCTGCAA
>JAZOQS010000021.1:0-5862 GCA_045656205.1 Clostridia bacterium
CAAAGGTGGTTGCAGGTGAATATGCGGCGAAAATTTTTGCAAAACCCACTGCAAAAGCTGTTATGCGTGACCTTGACAGAAAATTTGCTGACACCTGCGGTGTGGGCGAGTATGAGGATCTGATTGATAATTTAAGAGTAGACATTCCTGCTTGCGACGGAGATAAAATTAAAGCAGGGGATATGGAATTTACCGTTGTAAATCTTCCCGGGCACACAAAATGTTCGGTGGGATATTACTGCGCAGCTGAAAAACTTCTTCTGGGAAGTGAAACTGTCGGTGTTTTCAATGGCGAGGACGATGTAATTCCATCATATCTTGTCGGTTATCAGATGGCAATGGATTCTATTGCAAGACTGGGTGATTTTGACATTGAAAATGTTCTTGTGCCGCACTTTGGTCTTTTGGAAGGTGAAAAGGCAAGAATTTATTTTGAAAAAGCTGCAGTGAGCAATAAAAAAATTACCGAAAAAATTGTTCAAATGCTTAAAGAGGGTAAATCAAAAGAAGAAATATCCGACTATTACAAACAGGAATATTATCACGGTTATATCAAAAAAATCTACCCCATTGATGCAATGGAACTCAACACCGGCATAATGATAAACTTAATTGAAAGAGAATTCGGACTTGCGGAATAGCTTTTGCTATTCCGCTCTTTATTTTTATCGACACCTTTCCTGCTTTATTCAATATAGAATCTTGCAATAGCCCGGAAAATATGCTATAATAATTTCATAATGATGCTGTAATTAATTCAAAGTTGAATAAGGAGAATGTAAAAATGAAGACACCAATCAAAGAACTTATGCTTCCTGCTCCGGTAGGCGGAGGACTTAAAATTGACGGATACTGGGTTTGGGACGGCAGCGTAATCCAGGGTGAAGACAACAAATATCATATGTTTGCGGCACGCTGGAAAAAAGAACATGGCGGAATGCATCCAAACTGGCTGTTGCATTCTGAAATTATCCGTGCGAAATCTGATACTCCCGAAGGACCTTTTCAGTTTGAAGAAGTTGTAATTCCCGCAAGAGGTGCGCAGTTCTGGAACGGCAGATCAGTGTTCAACTCCACAATAAGAAGAATTAACGGTATGTTTGTGCTGTTTTATACAGGAACAACACATCCGTTTTGCAATAACGACCCTGAGGCGTCTGCTGTTACCTGTGCAAGAGCGAACAAAAGAATCGGTATTGCGACATCTAAAAGTGTTTATGGTCCGTGGGATATAAAAGAAGCTCCGGCACTTCAGACAAGACCGGATTGTTTTGACAGTTTCCTCACCACCAACGCAGCACCCTGCGTTATGGACAACGGAAATATATTTATGATGTATAAGGCGAGGGCGTATATTGAAAAACCTTATAACAAACCGCTTAACGGGAATATGACATTTGGTATGGCGTATGCGGAAAGTTTAGACTCCGGCTTTAAACATATGAGCGACAAACCCATTTTCGATTCGTCGGTTGAATTTGAAGACCCATTCATCTGGCACGATAAAGATGGATTTAATATGATAGCCAAGGATATGTCCGGGAATGCCTGTGGCGAAATGTACGGTGGCGTTCACGCGCTTTCGCAGGACGGAATCAACTGGGAATTTGAAAAGGATGTAGCATTCTACAGCCGCTACGTTCTTTGGGATGACGGGCAGGTTCGACATATGGGTAATATGGAAAGACCGTTTATTCTGTTCCATAAAGACAAACCCACGCACATCTATTTCTCAACATCCGACGGAAGTTTTGAGGGTGGGTTTACTGACGCTAATGATACATGGAATATGGTAATTCCGCTTAAGTAAAGGAGCAAAAAAATGACATTCAAAAGAGCAGATATACTTTTGCCGAAATTTTCAAAAGACGGCGAAAAAATGAAAAAATGGAGCGTTGTAGCCTGTGACCAGTACACTTCCGAACCCGAGTACTGGGCAGAGGTTGAAAATGTTGTTGGGACAAGTGAATCTACTTTCAGAATCACCGTTCCGGAAATATATTTAAACGATGCCGATATTGAAGAGAGAATCAAAAATACCAACATCACTATGGAAAAATACATGGCTGACGGAATTTTTGAGGAACACAAAAATACATATATTTATGTGGAGAGAACTCTTGCAAGCGGCGTTAAAAGACTTGGCGTTGTTGGTATGGTTGACCTTGAGGATTACGATTACAGCGCAGGCTCACAGACCAAAATCAGAGCGACCGAGGGAACGGTTGTATCAAGAATTCCTCCAAGACTTAAAGTCCGTCAGGATGCTCCGGTTGAGCTTCCGCATATTATGATGCTTATTGACGATGCGGACTGTGATATTGTTGAGTGCAATTCAAAAATCAAAGATACTTTTGAAAAGGTTTATGATTTTGATATGATGCAAAATTCCGGTCACATTGCGGGATATAAAATGTCCGACAAAGCGTGTGACGCGCTGGATGAAAAACTTGCCGCACTCTCTGACATTGATGCTTTTAACAAAAAGTACGGTGTAAAAAAGGATTCTCCGCTTGTGTTTGCGATGGGTGACGGAAACCATTCTCTGGCTACTGCAAAGGCTCATTATGAAAACCTTAAAAAAGAGCTTGGCGACAAGGCGAAAGAGATGCCTGCAAGATATGCCCTTTGCGAGCTTGTAAACCTGCACGACAAATCTCTTGAATTTGAAGCTATCCACAGAGTTATTTTCGGTGCAGACGGAAAAGATTTTATTGACGCTCTGGGCAAAGAATATCATTTAAGTTTTGACGAAAATGCACAGGGACAGAGCTTTATTTTCGTGCTTGGCGGAGATAATAAAAAAGTGACAATCACCAACCCGACAGAATATCTGACGGTTGCGACCCTGCAAAAATTCCTTGACAGCTATATAGCTGAAAAAGGTGGCGAGGTTGACTATATCCACGGCGAGGATGTTGTTAAAAAGCTTTGCGAAGATAAAAACAACTTCGGTATAATCCTTGATGCAATGGACAAATCCGACCTTTACAAATCAGTAATTTTAGACGGTGCACTCCCCAGAAAAACATTCTCAATGGGTGAGGCGTGCGACAAGAGATTCTACACAGAGGTAAGAAAAATAAAATAACCGGGAGGGATAGTTTGTGAAAAAATTAAGAGCGTTTAATTTCCTGATGCTGACACTTGCGGGCTTTATAAATGCTTTTGGCGTTACTGTTTTTCTCGCGCCGGTAAAACTTTATGACAGCGGAATTTCAGGTACTTCTATGCTGCTTTCACAGATTACTCCCGAATACCTTTCCCTTTCAATTTTTCTTTTGATTCTCAACGTTCCTCTTTTCCTTTATGGATTTAAAAGGCAGGGAATAACGTTTACGGTTTATTCGCTTTATACGGTTGCGATTTATTCGCTCGGAGCGTGGCTTATAACCGATGTTCTGCCCATAGATGTGAGTATTGCATCGCCACTTGCAGGTAACGACCTGCTTTTGTGCGCACTGTTCGGCGGACTTATCTCCGGTGTGGGCAGCGGTATGACAATCCGCTATGGCGGAGCAATTGACGGGGTTGAGGTTATGTCGGTTGTGTTTGCGAAAAAGCTTAATGTGACGGTTGGCACATTTGTTATGGTGTATAATGTGATTTTGTATATCATTTCGGGATTTGTCACAAAGAGCTGGATTCTGCCGCTTTATTCAATCGTTACCTACGGAGCAGGACTTAAAACCATAGACTTTATTGTTGAGGGTCTTGACCGTTCAAAAGCGGTGATGATTATAACAGAAAAACCGCACGCCATAAGCGATGCACTGACTGCCGAGTTTGGCAGCGGGACTACCGAGCTTCAGGCAAAAGGCGGATATTCAAAGGAAGAAAAAGGTGCGGTTTATTTTGTTGTAAACCGTTTCCAGATTGCAAAAATGAAAGATATTGTTCACACGGTTGACCCAAAAGCCTATATGACAATTACAGAAGTTGCGGACGTATTTAAAAGTTTGCACGCATAAAAACAGAGAGGGAAGACAGTGGAACTGCCGAAACGAAAACCAACAAGATTAAAAGGATATGATTATTCAGCTCCCGGAGCATATTTTATTACCATATGTACTCATAACAGAAAAAATCTATTATCCAAAATAGTAGGGCAGGGGCTTGCTCCTGCCGAAAATAAGTTAACCGGTTATGGGAATATTGCAAAAGAGCAAATAGAATTGCTGGGGAAACGGTATAACGGAATTAAAATTGATAAGTATGTTATTATGCCGAATCACATTCATATTTTAATTTCAAATTATGAAATGGCGGCAGGAGCAAGCCCCTGCCCTACAATCTCTGATGTCATTTGTGCATTTAAATCATTGACAACGAAATTGTGCAAAAAAGAGGGGCTGAAAGAACACAAGCTGTTTCAATCATCATTTCACGACCATATAATTCGTTGTGAAAAAGACTATAAGAAAATATGGGAATATATTGATACAAATGTATTAAGATGGGAAGATGATTGCTTCTATAATAACTAAAGGTCATAGCCGGTTGGCTATGACCTTTTAATGTTTTTATTTAGTTTGTGGAAGCACATATTTCTGTGAATACATTGCATATTTTTCTTTGTAAAGAGGGCTTTCCGATTTGATTGCGCGGAGGCTTTCGTGCATGGTCATATGATGGTGTGCAGTTTCAATTATGCAGCCGCCGATGTTGGAGCAGTGGTCGGAAGTTCTCTCAAGGTTTGTGAGAAGGTCGGACCAGATAAAGCCTGCATCAATGGTGCAACCGCCCTGCTGAAGTCTGGAAATATGGTTTGCACGGAGAGCGTCTTTAAATCTGTCAATAAGCTCTTCAAGAGGCTCAATGTCAAATGCCGCGTCAACGTCGTTATTAACAAAAGCGGTAAGTGCGAGAGAATTGATTTCCTTTGTCGCACCGGTAATTGCCATAAGCTCTTCTTTTGCAACGCCGGAAAATTCAATTCCTTTTTCCAGAAGCTCTTCAGCTGATTCCAGAATATTAACCGCGTGGTCGGAAAGACGCTCAAAGTCACCGATTATTTTAAGAAACTGAGCCGCCATAGCACTTTCGTCATCGCCGATCTGGTGTGAACTGAGTTTGAGCAGGTAGTTTGCGATAATATCTTCATAGTGGTCGGTTTTTTCTTCTTTTTCACGGATGGATTTTGCAACTTCCTTGTCATAGCTTGATAGCATATCTATACTGTCGCCAAGTGCACTTGAAGCGCAGATTGCCATTTCAATGGCATATTTACGGCAGTGAGCAAGAGCAACGGCAGGAGTTGCGAGAAGTCTGTCGTCCAGTTCTGATTCTTTCTCTTTAACTTTAGCGTCGGGAACAAGTTTGCAGGCAAGTTTTTCAAGAAGACCCGATGCGGGCAGAAGAATTGCCGTACAAGCTATATTAAACAGAGAGTGAGCAACCGCTATGCCCATATGTGTAGCTGCTTCGCCCAGGATAGGGGGCATAACAAATGCTCTTACAAGATAAAGAACCACAAGTAAAATTGCAGTACCAATCACGTTAAAGGAAAGGTGAACGATTGCAACACGTTTTGCGTTTCTGTTAGCTCCGAAAGAGGAGAGAATTGCTGTTATACATGTACCGATGTTCTGACCCATAATGATTGGCATAGCCGCACCGTAGGTGATGCTGCCTGTTACAGTGAGGGCCTGAAGGATACCAACCGAGGCGGAACTGGACTGGATTATAGCAGTCAGAACTGCACCGGCAAGTACGCCCAGTATAGGATTGGAGAACATCACAAACATCTGACGGAAAGCAGGTACCTCGCGAAGTCCTGCAACTGCGCCCGACATAATTTCCATACCAAACATCAGTACTGCAAAGCCCAGGAGAATCATGCCTGTATCTTTTTTCTTTGAA
>JAZOQS010000022.1:0-22831 GCA_045656205.1 Clostridia bacterium
TGACTTTGGGGTGCGGAAGCGTAATATTTTGCAAGAATATCGTGCACATCATCATAAGTAATCTCACGGGACTGGAGAGCTTTTGCAGCAACGCCGCCGCCCTCTCTGGCAAGACCTAAAAGCAGATGCTCGGTGCCCACCACGCCTCCGCCAAGTTCAATTGCGCTTTCCTGCGCATATCGGATGGCAATAGCGGCACGTTCTGTCAGTTTAAAACCGTTTATTTCCATTTAATTTACCTCTTTTCTTTGAAAAATTCACGCAAGAGCGAGGCTCTGACCTCGTCGCGTTTGCGGATATTATCGTCGCCGGCAGACTGTGTAACGTGAGCCGGTTGCATTGTAATGATAAGCCTGTTAATTTCCTGAGCGGTTAAGTTTTCAAAAAGTCCGGTGCTGACACCGAGTTTTACATAGGGGATGTGAGTCATAAACTCTTCGGTGCTCATACTGTAAGCGTTTTTGAGTATGCCGAACGCACGGAAAACCTTGTCTTTGAAAGTAATTTCACCGTTGCCCAGAAGTGTTTTTGCGATATGACGTTCCTTTTCGATAATCATATCCACCACGTCTTTAAGTTTGCTGAGGGTTTCTTCCTCGGATATGCCCAGAGTGAGCTGATTTGAAACCTGATAGATGCAGGCGTTTGCAGTGCTGTTTTCGCCATACATTCCACGAACAGTCACACCGAGTTTGCTGACAGCGTTTATTATAGTTCCTATATTTTGCGAAATTGTCAGCGCAGGCAGGTGAAGCATAACCGAAGCGCGCATTCCTGTGCCTGCATTTGTGGGACATTTGGTGAGATAGCCATATTTTTCGCTGAAAGCGAAATTAAGCTTTGATTCCAGTTTGGTGTCCAAAGCAGAAACCCGGCTGAAAGCTTCTTCCGGGTGATACCCGCTTATAATGCACTGAATACGGAGGTGATCCTCCTCATTCACCATTACGCTTAAATTTTCACCCACAAAAACCCCGCAAGGAGAACGTTTCTGGATAAGCTCGCTGCTTACCAGATGGTCTTCCATAAGAATTGTATTGTGGATGGGTTGAGCAACGGAAACGTTGATGAAATCAAGCTTTTCGCCCTCAAGAGCACTTTTTGTTTTTTCTATAATTTCTTCTGCATCTGCCCGCTCAAGTCTACCGGGGAAGGGTTTGTCTGCAAGGTTTCTTGCAAGTCTTATCCGGGTGCTTATAACAATATCAGAGTCTTTTCCGGCAAAATCATACCACATTATAAATCACCCTCCAATTTCTTTATAGAGTCGCGAAGCAGGGCTGCCTGTTCATAATCCTCGCGGGCAACCGCACTTTTGAGTTCCTCTTTCAAAGAGGAGATTTTGCGGGCTTTTTTGTAGTTTTCGTCCGCACTTTCGGGAAGTTTGCCGACGTGCCGGCAGTTGCCGTGAATACGTTTCATGACAGGTTCAATATAACTGTCAAAAAACTCGTAGCATTTGCTGCAACCCAACTTTGAAGTTTTGGCAAGCTCGCTTATGCTCATACCACAAGAGGGACAGATTTTTTCGTCGGATAAAGAGGGGCTGATACCTTTTCCCATAAACCCGCTCATAAAATCGCCAATGTTAAAAAGCAGGTCGGAACTGCCGAAAAACCCCGTTTCCTGAGCACACTTGCTGCAAACATTATATTCTTCTTTTTTGCCGTTCACATTGCGCGAAATGTGAACCGTTGCTTCTCTTTTCAAACATCTTGGACAAATCATATTTATGCCTCCTTTATGTCAACTGCATGAGCATATTTTTAAGTAATCTTGCGCGGAGGATACCACGCTGATCGCGGGGGAGAGTGAGTGTTCTGTCACCCAGCACCGATATCATTATTTCCGCTTCTCTGCGGGATATAACATCATATTCCCAAAGACTCTTGATTATAGCCTTTGAAGATTCAAAATCAATGGAATTACCAATGGAATTCACAATATGCATTATGCGGTTGTCGGTTGGATATATCACACGTTTTATGGAAATATACCCACCACCGCCTCTGCGACTTTCGACGGTGTACCCGCGCTCTGCAGTGAAACGGGTTGAAATAACATAATTTATCTGGGACGGAACGCATCCGAGATGCTCGGCAAGTTCGTTTCTTCGTATCTCTGCCCGACCGTCCTCGTCTTTTAACCTTTCGTTTATAAATGCTTCAATTATATCGGAAATATTCATCATTTTTCTCCTTTTTTCGACTTTGACTAACTTTGACCTTTAACCAAATTATAGTTTCAACCGGAAGAAAATTCAAAGGTTAAAATTCCCGGAATTTTTAATTTATGACGCAAATTCTTCCAAAATCTTCATTTTTTAAATTGTTTTGCAATTTTTTATTTTGAAGGTGTTTTTGCAGGAGAGGAAAAGACCTATAAAAACATACAAAAAGTCACTATAATTTATGTGCAATTTGCATATATTAATATTTGCGTAAAAATGATAAAATTATAAGGAAAATGGGATAAAATGTTCATTTTTAAATCAGGATAAAAAATGTCAGAAAGGCTATGGACTTTGTAATGTTTGTAGATTCAGCTAAAATCTATATAGAAGCAGGTAACGGCGGTAACGGGCATGTTTCTTTTCACAGGGAAAAATATGTTGCTGCAGGCGGCCCCGACGGCGGGGACGGCGGCAGAGGCGGCAATGTGGTTTTCCGTGCCGATACACAGCTTGCTACTCTTATGGACTTCAGATATAAAAGAAAATATAAAGCACAAAACGGTGAGGACGGAAGACCTGCAAAATGTCGCGGTAAAAACGGCGAAGATATTGTGATAAAAGTTCCGTGCGGCACAGTTATAAAAAATGCGGCAACGGGCGGCGTAATAGCTGACCTTACCTATGACGGGGAAGAATTTATTGCTGCAAAAGGCGGAAGTGGTGGATTTGGTAATGTTCACTTTGCAACACCAACACGCCAGGTGCCAAAGTTTGCAAAACCCGGGCTTAAAGGTCAGGCTCTTGAAGTAATTCTTGAGCTTAAACTTCTCGCGGATGTGGGACTTTTAGGGTTCCCGAACGTAGGAAAATCAACCCTGCTTTCAAAGGTAAGTGACGCACAGCCCAAAATTGCGGATTATCATTTTACCACTCTTGTTCCCAATCTGGGCGTGGTTAAAATCGGCGAAGGGGCAAGTTTTGTTATTGCTGACATCCCGGGACTTATCGAGGGTGCGAGTGAAGGGGTTGGTCTTGGTCACGCATTTTTAAGACACGTTGAGCGTACAAGACTGCTTATTCATATAGTTGACGCTTCATCAATTGAAGGAAGAAACCCGGTAGAAGATTTTGATATAATAAATAACGAGCTGAGAAAACACAGCGAAAAACTTGCTGAGCGTCAGCAGATTGTTGTTGCAAACAAATCCGACCTTGGAATAAACCCGGAAATTAAAGAGGAGTTTATCGCCGAAATGGAAAAACGTGGATATCCGGTTTTTGAAATTTCAGCAGCGACAGGCAAGGGTGTGGACGAGCTTATGAATTTTGCTTACCGCACACTTGAAAGCATACCCAAAGAACCGCTTTATGATGTGATTGAAGTGGTGCCCGAGGTTGAAAGAGGCGGCGATGACTTTACCGTTACGGTTGAAAACGGGGTTTATGTTGTTGAGGGCGGATACATTGAATATCTTATAAATTCAACAAACTTTGACGATAACGAATCGGTGCAGCATTTCCAGACAGCATTAAAACGTAAAGGAATTATTGCGGCACTTGAAGAAAAAGGCGTTCAGGAAAATGATACCGTGCGCATGTACGATATCGAGTTTGACTTTGTTTACTGATGAGGACGGGGATATTCGGCGGAAGCTTTGACCCTCCGCATAAAGGACATATAAATATGGCCCTTGCCGCAAAAAAAGAGCTGTCGCTTGACAGACTTATTCTGGTCCCTACCGGAGAGGCTCCGCACAAACCGGACATATCTGCCTGCGCGCAGGACAGAGCGGAAATGTGTCGGACGATTTGTGAAAAATACGGATTTGAACTGTCTCTTTATGAGACCTTGAAAGAGGGCAAATGTTACACGGCAGACCTGCTTGAACATTTTACATCTCTGTTCCCGGATGATGAGTTTTATCTCATTGTGGGAGGGGACAGCATGGATTACATGGATAAATGGTACAAACCGGAGGAGATTTTTTCCAGATGCACTGTTGCTGTTGCCCGCAGAAGCGGCACAACTGACGGTAAAGCAGAGCTTTTAAGAAAAAATTTCGGGGCGGAAATTGAATTTTTAAGCTGTGAATATTTTGATGTTTCATCAACGGAAATAAGAGATGCGATGGTGTCAGGAAAAGATATTTCCGCATTTGTTGATAAAGAAACAGCGGATTTTATTTACGGGAATAACTTGTACAGGTGAGAAAATTGGAAAAAATAAAAGAACATATCCTGGGACTTATGAATGAGGAGCGATTTGCTCACAGCCTTGGAGTGATGGAGCTTTCGGGTGAGCTTGCAGGCATTTACAATGTGGATGTTCAAAGAGCAAGACTTGCGGGCCTTATCCATGACGCTGCAAAGCAGCTTCCCCAGGATCAACAGAGACGGCTTCTTAAAAAAGCATATATTGGCAGAGAGCCTGACCGGATTGTGTTTGAAAATAAATCTCTCTGGCACGGACCGGCAGGATCGGTTTATGTCAGGGAAAAATTTGATGCAGATGATGAAATCTGCAGTGCGGTTTTTTATCATACCATAGGAAAAGAAAATATGACGATGCTTGAAAAGATAGTTTTTCTTGCCGATTGTATCGAGATAAACCGTGACAGCGAGTTTGACTGGGCAAAAGACGCCAGAGAAACGGCAAAAACTGATATTGACAGAGCCATTTTAATCGCAGTTGATAAATCGCTTGAGTCAATAATAAGAAGAAATCTGATAATTCATCCCGGTTCGGTGAATTTGAGAAACGGGATTTTACGAAGCAGAGACTGATGGTCGCAATGCGGCAGAACGGAGAAAAAATGAGTCAAGATAAAATAAATCTGAACTCCGATGATTGGCAGAAAACCATGGAAATACCGGCGGTCAGCAAAAAAAATGAGCCGATCGGTGAGATTTTTGACCCATGGCATCTGGATAAAGGCGGACCTCCCGAAAGCATACTCAGTTCCATTGCAAAGACTCTGGAAAAGGCTGAGAAAATGCCGGGAACCATAAGCATACCTTTACAACCGGAGGAGGAGCAGCCGTCGGAGGAAAATTTAAAAGAAGAAACCGCAGAGGAGATAGCACCTCCGCCTGCGCCCGAAAATAAACAGTCTGAAAAGGATATTGATGCAACTCAGGTTATTCAGCCTGTAAAGGAAAAAGAAGAAAATAAAGAGCCAGCTCCTGATGCAACCATGGTTTTACCGGTTGTAAAAAAAGATCAGCCGCCACAGGCTAAAGAAGACCAACCTGAAATTGTAAGAGAAAAGGCAAAAAACGGGAGAATATGGCCGCAGGTACTTGCGAGCAGTTTGCTTCTGATAGTAGCTTGCTTTATAACGCTTGTTTCGGCAATTATGCCGGTGCTTACCGAGCATGGATTTACCCGGGGTATGACACAGATTATGGCACCGGTGATAAATGCCGGGGAGCCTCTTGCTTTTACCAATGTTTTGCTTGTTGGTGTTGACGAGGACGGATATAGAACGGACACCATGATGGTAGCAACATATGACATTGAAACGGATAAGGTTTCTATTATGCAGCTGCCGAGAGATACCTACGTTGCAAATAACGGAAGAGCGGATAAAAAGCTCAATTCCGCTTTTTACAGCGGTATTGACCAGCTTCAGCGGGAAATCAGACTTGCATATGGTATAGAAACGCATAAATATGTTGAAATAAACCTTGAAGCGTTCAGAAAAATGATTGACGCAATAGGCGGAGTTGAAACGGTGGTTCCGTTCAATATGGTCTATGATGACCCAACGCAGGACTTTCATATTTATCTTATCGCCAAAAAGGATTCGCAGGGAAATCCGTTGCCCCAGCTTTTGAACGGGAAAAAGGCAGAACAGTTTGTCCGGTTCAGAAAAAATAACGACGGGTCGGGATACCCGCTTGGTGACCTTCAGCGAATGCAGGCACAAAGACAGTTTTTGATGGATGCTGTCAAACAAATGATAAGTATTGACGGGCTTAAAAATATAAACGAGCTTATAGAAATTGCTCAGGAAAATGTAGAAACTGACCTGACGTTTAATGAAATATATGATTACTGCACAGCCATTTTAACTGCGCAGGAGGGAGCAATAGAGTTTGTGGATGCTCCCGGGGAGGCGATGACCCTGCCCTTTGGTTCTTACTTTATAGTGGACTATGACAGTGCAAAAAAAGTTGCGCAGGAAAGATTTTATGCAACCCAGGCGACAATAGCAAAAATGCAGAGAGTGGTGGTTCAGCCGGTGCAGCCTGAAGAGGAAGAACCGGAAGATGAGGAGGAAGAAACTCCTACCCGTCCGTCTGCAGGGAGCAGACCGTCCGAGGCAACATCGCAAAGCGGAAGCTCGGCGGCAACAAGACCGGATAATGATGATGACCCGCCCGAGACGAGCACAGGCAATGACGGAAATTCGGGCAGCGGCGCAATGAGCAGATAAAGAGGTGAAACAATGACTAATATAACATCAAAGGAAATAGCACTTAAAGCTGCTGAAATATTAAGCAGCAAAAAGGCAGCAGAAATTAAAGTTCTTGAAATAAAAGAACTGACCAGCATATGCGATTATTTTGTAATCTGCTGTGGTACATCAAGTCCGCATATCAAAGCTTTATGTGACGAAACAGAAATAAAACTTGCAGAGGCGTTTGACATAAAATGCCGCAGCGAGGGTTATAATGCGGCAAACTGGCTTTTAATGGATTACGGCAATGTTGTAATTCACATATTTAATAAAGAAAGTCTGGATTTTTACGGACTTGAAAGACTCTGGGCAGACGCCCCATCACTTGATTTAAGTTTTTTGGAGGAAATAGAATAATGGCTTACGATTATAAACGAATTGAGAAAAAATGGCAGGACAAATGGTACAGCGAAAATACCTTTGCCGCATCGGATGACAAAACTAAAGAAAAATTCTTCGCACTTGTTGAATTCCCTTACCCGTCAGGTCAGGGACTTCACGTTGGTCACCCCAGAAGCTACACCGCAATGGATATTCTGGCAAGAAAACGCAGAATGAACGGCTACAACGTTTTATATCCGATGGGTTGGGACGCATTTGGTCTGCCCACAGAAAACTTTGCGATAAAGAACAAAATTCATCCCGCAAAAGTTACTGAAAACAATGTTGCAAACTTCAAACGTCAGCTTCAGAGCCTCGGCTTCTCTTTTGTCTGGACTCGTGAAATCAATACAACTGACCCGAACTATTATAAATGGACACAGTGGATTTTCCTCAAACTTTTTGAAAAAGGCCTTGCGTACAAACAGGAAATGCCCATCAACTGGTGTACAGGCTGTAAAGTAGGTCTTGCAAACGAAGAGGTTGTTGGCGGCGTTTGTGAACGTTGCGGCAGCGAAGTTGTTCAGAAGAAAAAATCACAGTGGATGCTTAGAATTACAGAATATGCTGACAGACTTTCAAGTGATGTTGACGATACTGACTTCCTTGAAAAAATCAAAACTCAGCAGAAAAACTGGATTGGCAGATCGGAAGGCGCTGAAGTTACTTTCGGCATAGACGGCAAAGAGGATACAATCCTTGTTTACACCACCCGTCCCGACACACTTTTCGGTGCTACTTATGTTGTTCTTTCTCCCGAACACGCTTTGCTAGAAAAATTAAAAGATTCCATTGAAAACTACGACGATGTTTTAAATTATGTAAACGAAGCTGCGAAGAAAACAGAATTTGAAAGAACCGAGCTTGCAAAAGACAAAACAGGCGTTGAGCTCAAAGGAATAAAAGCGGTTAACCCCGTAAACGGAAGCAAAATTCCGGTATGGATTTCCGACTATGTACTTACTACTTACGGCACAGGTGCTATTATGGCAGTTCCTGCACATGACACACGTGACCACGAGTTTGCAAAGAAATTTAACCTCCCCATTATCGAAGTTGTTGGCGGCGGCGAAAATGTTCAGGAAGAAGCATTTACAGATGTTGCTAACGGAACAATGGTTAACTCAGGCTTTTTGACAGGCAAAAATGTTAAAGAAGCTATCCCTGCTATGATAGACTGGCTCCAGGAAAAAGGTCTTGGCAACAGAAAAATCAACTTCAAACTCCGTGACTGGGTATTCTCCCGCCAGAGATACTGGGGCGAACCCATTCCGCTCGTTTGGTGTGATAAATGCGGTTGGGTGTCAATCGGTGAAGAAAATCTGCCGCTGACTCTCCCGGACACAGAAAACTTTGAACCGGGTGAAAACGGCGAATCTCCTCTTGCGAAAATGGAAAACTGGGTTAAAACAACCTGTCCTCACTGCGGAGGCCCGGCTACAAGAGAAACAGATACAATGCCTCAGTGGGCAGGCTCATCCTGGTACTTCCTCAGATATACAGACGCTCATAACGTCGAAGCTTTTGCTTCCAAGGAAAATATAGATTACTGGTTGCCAGTTGACTGGTACAACGGTGGTATGGAACATACAACCCTCCACCTGTTATACTCCAGATTCTGGCACAAATTCCTCTATGATATCGGCGTGGTTTCCACAAGTGAGCCTTACGCAAAGAGAACTTCTCACGGTATGATTCTGGGCGAAAACGGCGAAAAAATGTCCAAATCAAGAGGCAATGTTATAAACCCTGATGAAATTGTTGAAGAATACGGCGCAGATACTTTCAGAACATATGAAATGTTCATAGGTGCATTCGATCAGGCAACTCCCTGGTCCATGCAGGGCGTAAAAGGCTGCTATCGTTTCCTCGAGAGAGTATGGGCTCTTCAGTTTATGCTGAAAGATGATATGGGCTACTCTGCAGAAATGGAATCTGCTATGCACAAAGCGGTTAAAAAAGTGGGCGAAGACATTGAAAGAATGAAGTTCAACACTGCAATCGCTACACTTATGGCGCTTGTTAACGACTTTAATAAGCTTGGCAGAATTACAAAAGGCGAACTTAAAACATTCCTCCAGCTTCTCAATCCCGTTGCTCCGCATATCACAGAAGAAATGTGGTCAATGGCGGGATTTGACGGCGAACTTGCTTACAGACCGTGGCCTGAATATGATGAAGCTAAAACTGTTGACGATGAAATTGAAATTGTTCTTCAGGTTAACGGCAAGATTGTAGAAAAAATGAACATTCCCTCAGGTCTTGACAGAGCAGGAATGGAAGAAACCGTTAAAGCTTCAGGAAAACTTGAAGAAATTGCAGATGGCAAAACAATAGTTAAGATTATCTGCGTTCCCGGTAAACTTGTAAATATTGTTGTAAAATAAAAGTTTTAATGGGGAAAATTAAAGAAAACATAACTCCCTGGATGTTTGGCGTGGTTTGTGCCATAGTCTGCATGGCGGCAGTTTTGATTATCGGTCTTTGCCGCGAAAAAGCTGATATTGGCGCAACCATTAACATCCCGGACATAAAAATCTACATAAAAGGCGAGATCAAAAAGCCCGGACTTTATAAAATCGGGGCGGATACAAGACTTGTTGAACTTATAGATATTGCCGGCGGAGTAACGGAAAATGCCGATACTAAGCGGTTGAATCTCGCCGCAATATTAACAGACGGGACAACAGTTATTATCCCCGCCACAGGAAGTGGAGAAAAAATTGACCCGATGATTGCACTGACCACGCAATCCGGATATCAGCCGGAGGAAAGCAAGTCATCATCTCCGGACAAAATCACTTCCGGCACAATAAATATAAACAAAGCTAATGCGTCAGAACTTATGAAAATTCCCGGGATAGGGGAGGCAACGGCGCAGAAAATTATAAGCTACCGTGAGAAGAATGGTGATTTCCTTGCGATAGAGGAAATTATGAATGTTTCGGGCATAGGAGAAAAGAAATTTGAATCTGTAAAACCTTATCTTGCGGTGGAATAAAAAGGATGTCAAAATGAACAAAGATACAATAGCGGCACTTGCGACAGTCCCCGGACGTGGCGGAATAGCGGTTATCCGCGTAAGCGGTGAGACGGCAGTTGAAATTTCCGCATCTCTTGCCGGTGAGGATTTGCTTAAAGCAAAGTCGCATACCGCACATTTTGTAAAACTTAAAAGACCGGACGGCAGCATAATCGACCACGCGGTGGTAACGGTTATGCTTGCCCCCAATTCATATACCGGAGAAAATGTGGTTGAAATAAGCTGTCACGGCAGTATGACCCCGGTCAGGGAGATACTGCTTCTTCTGACGGAACGGGGCGCAAGATATGCAACTGCCGGAGAGTTCACTAAACGCGCATTTTTAAACGGTAAAATGGACTTGTCCCAGGCGGAAGCTGTGCTTGATGTTATAAATTCCGAAAGCGAGCTTGCGCTGACGGTGGGCGTAAACCAGCTTGAGGGCAGACTTTCAAAGGAAATAAATAAAATCCGCGATGAGGTGGTTTATCTTTCTGCAATGCTCGGAGCGGAAGCTGATTTCCCTGAAGAAGGGGTTTCGGGTCTTTCGGACGAGGTTATCGAAGAAAAGATTACCGCTTGCCTTGACTCTCTTGATAGGCTCATAAAAGGGTCAAAAAGCGGCGAGCTTGCGCGTGACGGCATAAAAACAGTTATAGCGGGCACGCCCAACACCGGTAAATCTTCACTGCTTAACAATCTTGTGGGCAGAGAAAGAGCCATTGTAACAAACATACCCGGCACAACAAGAGACAGTATTGAAGAATTTATAACCATCGGCCACGCTATGATAAAGCTGATTGACACAGCGGGTATCCGCGAGACGGATAATGAAGTGGAAAAAATCGGCGTGGGAATAGCCGGTCAGGCGGTGAAAGATGCTGATCTCGTTTTGTTTGTGGTTGACCTTGGCAGAAAAATGACAGACGAGGACCGTCAGGCACTTGAGCTTGTAAAGAATAAGAAAATTATAGTTATTTTTAATAAATCAGACATTGCCGACCCGACGGCAGAAAAGGAATATGAGGAAATCTTTGATGGATACAGCAAAGTTAAAATTTCTGCAAAAACGGGAGATGGCATAGAAAACCTTAAAAATATAATTTCCGATATGTTTGATTTCCAGGAAATTGTCAGCGGAGAGAGCGCGGTTATCGCGAATGTGCGTCATATTGACGCGGTGAAAAAAGCGTATGCACTCATAGAAACCGCCTATAATGACTACCGCATGGGTATTCCTGCCGATTTTATGGCGGTAAACTTAAGCGGAACGGCAGAAGCTCTTGGTGAAATCACCGGAATGAGCGTGTCAGAAGAAATTGTGGACCGAATTTTTAAAGATTTTTGTGTAGGAAAGTGAAAATATGGAACCGATTATATTAGGGATAGAATCCTCCTGCGACGAAACGGCTGCAGCAATCAGCCGCGGAGGCAGAGAAATTCTGTCAAGCGTGATATCTACCCAGATAGATATTCATAAAGAATATGGCGGAGTTGTTCCGGAAATTGCATCCCGACACCACCTGACAAATATAGATACGGTGGTAAAACAGGCGGTGAAAGAAAGCGGACTTACCCTTTCGGACATTGATGCAGTTGCGGTAACAGCCGGTCCCGGACTTGTGGGAGCGCTTTTAGTTGGCGTGTCATACGCCAAAGCACTGGCGCTGTCCCTTGGCAAACCGCTTATTCCTGTTCATCATATAGAGGGACATATCTGTGCCAATTATATAGCAAATAAAGAGCTTGAACCACCTTTTGTATGCCTTGTGGCGTCGGGGGGTCACAGTCATATTGTATATGTAACCGACTATGGTAAATTTGAAATACTGGGCAGAACCCGTGACGATGCGGCGGGAGAAGCTTTTGATAAAATAGCAAGAGTCATAGGGCTCGGATATCCGGGCGGACCGCTTGTTGAAAAAGCGGCGCGTGACGGGGATAAGGACAAAATAAAGTTCCCGAGAGTGCATTTTGAAAACAAAATGGATTTCAGCTTCAGCGGAGTTAAAACTGCGGTTATGAATTATATGCACCACGCGGAGCAGAAAAATGAAGAGGTAAATATAAACGATGTTGCGGCATCATTCCAGGAAGCGGTGACGGATGTTCTGGCACAGAACACTCTTTATGCCGCAAAACTTAAAAACGTTAAAACGGTTTGTCTTGCCGGCGGAGTGGCCTCCAACGGATATTTGAGACAAAAACTTGAAACTCTTGCAAATAAGGACAGTATTTCTGTTTTATATCCACCTCCGGTACTATGTACCGACAACGCGGCGATGATTTGTTGCGCGGGGTATTACGAATTTAAAAATAATAATTTTGCGAGCAGCAGACTCAACGCATACCCCTCGCTTGAGCTTGGGGAAAAGATAGTTATGTAAACACATAATGTGTGGAAAATCGACAGAAAATATTCCACAAAGCTGTGGATAACTTATGAAAACACTGTGTAAACAAGCCTTTTTCTGTTGATAACTCTGTTGAAAATGTGCAAAATTATAATAATTTATGTAACCTATAAAAAGGAGAGTAATTTATGAAAACTGATATTGAAATTGCCGAAAGCTGCGAAATGCTGCCTATAACAAAGGTAGCGGAAAAGATTGGAATTAGCGCTGATGACCTTGAACTTTATGGAAAATATAAAGCGAAAATCAGCTGGGAAGCTATTGAAAAATCAAAAGCAAATAAAGACGGTAAACTTGTGCTTGTTACTGCAATTAACCCCACTCCTGCGGGCGAGGGCAAAACAACAACTACTGTCGGAATAGGTCAGGCTTTTGAAAAAATCGGTAAAAAAGCGATTATCGCTCTGCGTGAACCGTCTCTCGGACCGGTGTTTGGTGTTAAAGGTGGAGCGGCAGGCGGCGGATACGCGCAGGTTGTTCCCATGGAAGACATCAATCTTCACTTTACAGGGGATATCCACGCGATGACAACTGCAAACAACCTTTTGTCCGCTCTTTTGGACAACCATATCCACCAGGGCAACGAACTCGGTATTGACCCGAAAAAGATTGTATGGAAACGTGCAATGGATATGAACGAAAGAGCACTCCGTAACATTGTGTGCGGTCTTGGCAGAGATGTGGACGGTGTTCCCCGTCAGGACGGTTTCCAGATTACTGTTGCATCAGAAATTATGGCAATTGTGTGCCTTGCAGAGGGTATTGAAGATTTAAAAGAAAGACTTGGCAGAATTATTGTTGCTTATACATATGATAATAAGCCGGTTACAGCTGCGGACTTAAAAGCAGTAGGCTCAATGGCAATGCTTCTTAAAGATGCAATAAAGCCCAACCTTGTTCAGACACTTGAAAATACACCTTGTCTGATGCACGGCGGTCCTTTTGCAAACATTGCACACGGCTGTAACAGTATCACTGCAACAAAACTTGCTCTTAAACTTGCGGATTACTGCATAACTGAAGCAGGTTTCGGTGCGGACCTGGGCGGTGAAAAGTTCCTGGACATCAAATGTCGCAAAGCTGGTCTTAACCCTGCTGCAATAGTTCTTGTTGCAACAATTCGTGCACTTAAATATAACGGCGGAGTTAAAAAGGAAGATTTGTCAGCAGAAAATGTTGAGGCTCTTAAAAAAGGTCTCCCCAACCTCGGTAAACATATTGAAAATATTAAAGCCTGCGGCATTCAGCCAATAGTTACACTCAACTCCTTTGCAACAGATACAGAAGCCGAAGCAAAAGCGGTTGAAGATTTCTGTGCAGGATATGGTGTTGCCTGCGTAAAATGTGAGGGCTTTGCAAAAGGCGGAGATGGCGCAGTTGAACTTGCAAAGAAAATCGTTGAAGTAACTGAAGGAGAAACAACTCCTTACAAACCTTTCTATGACCTTGAACTTCCCATTAAAGACAAAATCAATGCGGTTGTTACAAAGGTTTACGGCGGAAGTGGCGTAAACTACACCGCTGCAGCATCTCAGCAGATTGCCCGTATTGAAGCAATGGGATACGGAAATCTTCCCGTTTGTATGGCAAAAAACCAGTATTCACTGTCCGATGACCCAACAGCTCTTGGCAGACCGGAAGGGTTTGAAGTGACTGTTACAGAAGCGAGAGTTTCTGCAGGGGCAGGATTTGTGGTTGTGCTGACCGGTACAATTATGACAATGCCCGGACTTCCCAAAACTCCTGCGGCAAACAATATAGACATTGATAAAAACGGAAAAATTACAGGACTGTTTTAATGAAAAAGCCGACTCTTACGAGTCGGCTTTTTAGTTTAAATTTTTACCTTTACAACAATTTTTCTTGTCCATGAGGGTTTGCGGTCCACCGCAATACTGGGCATATGAGCTTCTCCGGGGAAGAAGCACACAAACTCACCATCACGCAGGAAAAATGTCAGATATTTTTCGGGACCTGCCATAACCTCGCAGTCAATCTCGGGATTATATTCGCGGGTTGTGGTTGCGTTTTCAGGCTGGGCCGCACGGATTTCTTCAATCCCCTTTTCAATAAACTGAATATCCACATAATCGTGGTGACATTCATAATCGTTGTCATCGCGGACAATGGTGTCATATTCCTGAACGAGCACTTTCATTCCGTCCTTTTCGTATCTTGACGGGGGAGTGTTTTCGCGAACACATTCCTTGATATGCTCAAAAGCTTTTTTAAGCTCAGGATTTATAGAATAATATTTTTCTGCTCTTACGATGTTGTCAAAAATCATTTTTATTCTCCTATCGGTTCAAAATCTGCCGCGCCGTGTTTGCAAAGCGGACAAACTAAATCTGCAGGAAGCTCGTCGCCCTCGTAAATCCAGCCACAGATTTTGCATACAAACCCTTTTTTGCCCTCAGTTTGGGGTTTGGGTTTAACATTATTCTGATAGTAGGTATATGTCATGGTTTCGGCAGAAGAAATAACCCTCGACTCGGTAATACTGCAGATGAACATACCGTGAGTGTCAAGGTCAATATACTGTTCAACCTTAAGCGACATAAATGAATTTATATATCTTGGCAAAAATGCCAGACCGTTATCCGAACGGAGAGGCTCCATATCCGCAAACTTATCGGTGTTTCTGCCGCTGCAGAATCCAAACTGTTCAAAAACAGAGAATGGAGCATCGGTGGACAGGCAGTTTACATTCATTTTGCCTGTTTGCTTTATAACGTGGTGGGAATAATTTTCTTTATTTATAGTTACTGCTATGCGGTTGGGCGTACTGGTAACCTGAGTGATTGTATTAACAATCAGACCATTATCCTTTTTACCGTCGTTTGAAGTAACCACATAAAGACCGTAACCAATGTTAAAGAGTGCCGAAAGGTCGTTTTTATCCGCAGTTTCACTGCTTCTTGCAAGATAGTCCATACAAAGCTCGCCTGCAAGAGCGTTCAGCTGCTCGGTAGAGTCAGCATTTAATGCAGAGAAAATCTGAACTGTTGTGTCAGCAAAAGTAATATTTTTGCAACCGGACAGCATTTCTTTCATTACCTTTGCGGCAAGAGGAGCCCAGGAACCGTTTTCCATAAGAGCAACGGTTCTGCCCTGGAAATTACGTTCGGTTAAATGATTTATGAAAGTTTTCATAAAGGGGAAAATCCCCGCATTATAGGTGGTTGTAGCAAGAACAAGTTTGCTGAATCTGAAAGCATCGGACACTGCCTGAGTCATATCGCAACGGGCAAGGTCATACACTTTCACTTGCGGACAACCATTTTCGCGGAATTTATCTGCCAGAAGATCGACAGCTTTTTTTGTGTTGCCGTAAATGGAAGTGTAAGCAATCACAATACCGTCCGACTCTGCCTGATAGGATGACCAGGTGTTATAAAGATTAAGATAATATCCTAAATTCTCGGTCAGCACCGGTCCGTGAAGCGGACAAATTGTGTTTATATCAAGTGTTGCCGCTTTTTTCAGCAGATTCTGCACCTGTGCACCATATTTGCCGACAATGCCGATAAAGTAGCGGCGGGCTTCGTCCGCCCAATCCTGTTTTGCATCTATTGCGCCGAATTTACCAAATCCGTCTGCAGAGAAAAGCACTTTGTCGGTGGTGTCATAGGTAACAATAACCTCCGGCCAGTGAACCATAGGCGCTCCCACAAAAGCAAGGGTATGCTTGCCCAGACAAAGGGTATCGCCCTCTGCCACCACAAGATTTCTGTCCGAAAAATCTGTTCCGAAAAACTGGTGAATCATTTTAAAAGCCTTTTCGCTAGACACAATTGTAGTGTCGGTAAAGGTTTTCATAAAATTATAAATGTTAGCCGAATGGTCGGGTTCCATATGCTGAATAATAAGATAGTCTGGTTTTCTGCCGCCGAGAACGCTTTCAATATTGTCCAGCCATTCGTGGGTGAATCGGGCATCAACTGTGTCCATAACGGCAATTTTTTCGTCAATGATTACATAGGAGTTATAGGACATTCCGTTTTTTACGGGATACTGACCTTCAAACAGGTCTATTTCCCTGTCATTGACGCCGACATATTTAATATCGTCAGTTATTATCATTGGGTATCACTCCTGAAAAAGTTTTATTAATAGTTTTCCGCTTTTACCTGGAAATATGCCTGAGGATGCGCACAAACGGGGCAAACTTCAGGAGCTTTTTTGCCCATTACAATATGGCCGCAGTTAGCGCAGTGCCAGATAACGTCGCCCTCTTTGGAGAAAACAACTTCATCTTCAATGTTTTTGAGGAGTTTGCGGTATCTTTCTTCGTGTTCTTTTTCAATTGCTGCAACACCTTCAAAAAGGTCAGCAATGTGGTCGAAACCTTCTTCGCGTGCTTCTTTTGCGAAAGTAGCATACATATCGGTCCATTCATAGTTTTCTCCGGCAGCTGCATCAGCAAGGTTATCCATTGTTGAGCCTATACCATCGTGGAGAAGTTTGAACCAGATTTTTGCGTGTTCCTTTTCGTTGTTTGCAGTTTCTTCAAAAATATTTGCAATCTGCACAAAGCCGTCCTTTTTAGCTTTGGACGCATAATATCTGTATTTGTTTGTTGCCTGTGATTCGCCGGCGAAAGCCGCCATAAGATTAGCTTCTGTTTTTGTTCCTTTAAGATTTGCCATTTTTTATGTCCTCCTTAAAATGTATATATTAATAATTTTCAAACATATCTGCAAGTTTTTTTGCCGACAATCTTCGCGGCAGAAGCGATTTCTGTTGATATTTTCACAAAATCATCCCCTTTGAAAATATTTTAACACAGACAGAAAAAATTAACAAGTATTTTTGCAAAAAAAAGACGCCTGACGGCGTCTTTAAATTTATTGTTTTTCAACCTCTGCAATGTCAATTGTACGAACATGCGCGGTATGTGACCATTCGGTCTTGTTTTTGTCGATAAGTCCCTGAATTGTAATGGGAATCCAGGTGAGGGAATACAAACCGTAAATGATGTAGTTCCAGAAAAGTTTGAAGTTGAATTCGCGCTTTTCGTAAGTAACAACAATGGGAGTGTAAAGCAGTGTGAATACTGAGAAAACTGCCCAGAGTGCCGGAGCATCAATAAGGCTGTAAAGTGTCCAGTCATTTACAACTGAATCGGGGAATGCTATACCGATAAATCCCATAACGGTGATTACGCCGAGAGCAAGGATTTTAAGGGGGTTAAGCACGTAAATCGCACAGTCAAATGCTGACATATCTCTGTCTTTTATAGCTTTTACAAAAAGTTTTACTGCAAATCTTGAGCAAACATCCGCGTGACCCTGCATCCATCTTTTTCTCTGTTTCCAGGACTGTGCAAGGGTGAGCGGTTTTTCGTCATAAACGTATGCTGTGTGTGCCCAGCCGACTTTTTCGTTGTTTAAGATAAGTTTTGCAGTAAATTCCATGTCCTCTGTCAGACAGGTTGCGCCCCAGCCGAGTTCTTTTAAAAGGGGAACTGCAACCGAGAAACCGGTTCCGCTGAGCTGACAGGAAATGTTTGTGTTATATCTTGCCTGCTGGAAGATTTTGCCTGTCATCCAGAAAGAAATGCTGTATGCTGTGGCAATCCAGGAATCATAGGGGTTTTTGCTTTCAATGTTACCCTGAACAACTCTGAAACCTTTATTGTGAATTTTGTTGATTTCTTTAAGGAAGTTCTTTGAAACAACATTGTCCGCATCAAAGATACAGATGTTGTCAAATTCGCGGTCCATAGAATAGATTTTATCAAACATCCACTCAAGAGCGTGACCTTTACCTTTTAAGGTATCGTGGAAACGTTCAAAAACCTGCGCACCTGCCTCACGGGCAACCTTTGCAGTGTTATCTGTGCAGTTGTCTGCGATAACAAATATTTCATATTTTTCAGGATTATAATCAAGCTGTTTTAAGCTTTTAACCATCTGGGAGATAACAACCTCTTCGTTGTGAGCTGCAACAATAAGTGCATAAGAATGCTCTTTGTCCGACACAGAAGCCGTTTTTTTCTTGGGAATCCAAGCAAAAAAGGATGTGAAGAGATAATAAAAAGTAAGAACATACGAAACAATCTGAATTATCAGTAAAATGTCAAAAAGAATGCCGCCAGTTTCCAAATCTTTCTCCTCCAGTCTACTTGTTTTTATTATATGCCCCAAATTTAGGCATCATAATTGTAACACCAACATATTGAAAAGTCAAGTGTTTTTTCTTTTTTTGCTTTTTTCAACATTAAATTATATTTGCATACCTGTTTTTTTATTAATATTTCTTGTCAAATCGGTTTAGTTGTTATATAATACTTATAATAACTATTATTTCCGGAGGTAATCATGGCAGTTAAAAAAGCGGCAACGGTTTATATGTGTCAGCAGTGTGGCTACACTTCGCCCAAATGGCTCGGTAAGTGCAGCGAATGCGGCAGCTGGAACTCTATGGTTGAAGAAGTTGTTCTTCCAGAAAAGAAAAGCGGAGCGGGGATAGCTCCGACAGAAGTCAAGATATCAAAACTTTCGGAAATAGCCGTTTCTCACGGACACAGACTAAAGTCGGGCATTTCAGAATTTGACAGAGTGCTTGGCGGCGGACTTATAAAAGGCTCGCTTGTGCTTGTGGGCGGAGACCCCGGCATAGGCAAATCAACACTTATGCTTCAGGCGGCAAAAAACCTTGCCGACTCGGGCAAAGTGCTCTACGTTTCGGGCGAAGAATCGGAATCTCAGGTTAAGCTTCGTGCTGACAGACTTGGCATTTCATCCGACGGACTATATTTTCTCGGACACACCGATGCCGACGCCATTATAAAAGCCGCCGAAACATCTTCGGCAGACATTCTGGTTGTAGACTCAATTCAGACAATGTACAGCCCAGATGCGGCATCTGCACCGGGAAGCGTGTCCCAGGTACGGGAATGTTGTATGAAGTTTATGGAATTTGCAAAAACAAAAGGAATTCCGGTTATACTTATAGGTCACGTTACAAAAGAGGGTAACATAGCAGGCCCGAGGATTTTAGAACATATGGTGGACTGCGTTTTATACTTTGAGGGGGACAGGTTCCAGGCTTACCGCATTTTACGTGCGGTCAAAAACCGATTTGGTTCGACAAATGAAATCGGCGTATTTGAAATGACCGAAAAAGGACTCGCCGAAGTTAAAAATCCGTCTATGATGGCGCTTTCTGACAGAGATGAAAATGCCGTAGGGTCAATGACTTTTGCGGCAATTGAGGGGACGCGTCCCATTTTGTCGGAAATCCAGACACTTGTCACAAGAACAGGGTTTGGTACACCGCGAAGAATGTTTGTGGGCACCGATTTTGGCAGAACAACAATGAACCTTGCTGTTCTTGAGAAAAAGCTCGGGCTTGACATAAGCTCAAGCGATATTTATATAAGCGTTGCGGGCGGAATTAAAATAAATGAGCCGGCGGCAGACCTGCCGCTTATGATAGCGCTTCTTTCGGCACTTAAAAATCTTCCCGTCCGAAAAGGTGTTTCGGCAATCGGGGAAGTGGGGCTAACGGGCGAGGTCAGATTTGTTTCAAATATTGACAAACGCCTGGGCGAACTTGAAAAAATGGGATTTTCCGAGTGTATAATCCCTGCGGCAAACAAACTCAAATATGGCGGAAAACTGAAATTGCACTATATAAGCAACGTGTCGGAGCTTATAAAAGAGCTTTACAAAATATGTTTCTGAGGTGAGTAAATGGACAGGATTGATGTTGTATCAAACGCGAAAATCAATCTGACGCTGGATGTGCTTAAAAAACGTGATGACGGATATCACGAGCTTAAAATGATTATGCAGACGGTGTCGCTGTGTGACTGCATAAATATAAAAAAGACAGAAAAAGGAATATGGCTAAAAAGCAATCTGAAATATCTGCCGACAGACAGACGGAACATAGCCTATGCCGCGGCGGAGCTTTTTCTTGAAAAAGCAGGAATTACCGACGGTATCGCCATTAATATGAAGAAAAATATTCCGGTGGCGGCAGGACTTGCGGGTGGCAGTGGAAATGCCGCGGCGGTTCTGACAGGGCTTAACAAAATGTACGACAACCCATTCGGCCAGAAAGAACTTCTTGAAATGGGTGGTCAGCTTGGTTCGGATGTGCCTTTTTGCATTATGGGCGGATGTGCTCTCTGCGAGGGCAGGGGAGAAGTTTTAACACCGCTTCCCGATCTTCCGGTAACAACGTTTTTGCTTGTAAAACCACCAATTCATATTTCAACAGCCGCTGTTTACGGAAATCTCCGTGCAGACAAACTTACAGAGCATCCCGATACAGACGGGGCGATTGAGGCTATCCGTAATGGAGATAAAGATGCACTGGCGGTCAGAATGTTCAACGTGCTTGAAACGGTTACCGCCCGCGAAAACAAAATAATCGGCAAACTCAAACAGGAAATGATTGAGCTTGGAGCGGTGGGCAGCGTTATGAGCGGAAGCGGCCCGACCGTTATCGGACTTTTTAAAGACAAAAAACTTGCCAATGACGCAAGAATAATTATGCAGAAAAACAGGTGTAACGCATTTGTGGTGCACACTGTGGGAAGAACTAAGGAAGACTGAAAAATGCTTGGAACAATAGTAAATGCAATTGCCGTAATTTTAGGCGGACTTGTGGGACTTCTCTTTAAAAAAGGGTTGCCCAAAAAACTTACCGACGCGGTAATGACGGGGATTGCGCTTTGCACAATTTATATAGGAATAAGCGGTTGTCTTGAGGGAAAAAATCCGCTCATCACCGTAATTGCGATAGCTGTTGGAGCGGTTGTAGGAACAGCTCTTGATTTAGACGGCAGACTTTTGTCGCTTGGGGAAACGGTTGAAAAGAAATTCAAAAAACCGGGCGGAGAAAAAATATCTCTTGCCGAGGGGTTTGTTTCATCCTCCCTCCTGTTTTGCGTGGGAGCAATGGCGATTATGGGCTCGCTCCAGAGCGGACTTGCCGGAAACCACCAGACGCTCTACACAAAATCGGTGATGGACTTTATATCATCAATAGTTTTTGCCTCATCACTGGGCGTTGGAGTGCTTTTTTCAAGTATAGCGGTTTTTGTATATCAGGGAATAATAACTCTTGCGGCGGGATTTTTGTCACCGCTGTTAGAAACGGTGACAGTAGCCGAAATGACATGCGTAGGCTCGCTTCTTTTAATAGCGCTCGGACTTAATCTTCTTGGAATAACGAAAATAAAAATCATGAACTACATACCGGCAATCTTTCTGCCGATACTTTTATGTTTGTTTATGTAGAATAACAGTAAAACTCTCCGTTGCATATAATGTAACGGAGAGTTTTTTTGAAAGGACAGTGTTTATGTTAGAATATAACCGCAACCGGGCGGTATTTTATGCGCTTTTGTGGGCGTTTCGGCGCAACCCGGCTTACTATGATTTCAGCGATATAGGCGGCGACTGCACAAATTTTGTGTCTCAAAGCCTTTATGCAGGGAGCGGAGTTATGAATTTCACACCCACATTCGGCTGGTATTTCATCTCGCCCGACGACCGCAGTCCCTCCTGGACGGGAGTGGAGTTTTTATATAATTTTCTTATCTCAAATAAAGGTCCGGGGCCGTTTGGCGAGGAAACAGATTTTGAAAATGCCCAATTGGGTGATGTAATTCAGCTCAGCTATGACGGAGAAAATTTTACCCATTCAATGATAGTGACGGGCATCCGTCCGCGCAGACAGGGAGACAGCAGACTTCTTATTTCTGCGCACAGCTATGATGCGCGAAACCGCCCGCTGTCCACATACGATTATGAAAAGGCGAGAGTTATCCATATTATCGGAGTGGGTGAGCCGGAATAAAAAATGACGGATATTCGTATCCGTCATTTCAGTTTCTTTAATATGTTTTCAAAATAATCGGGTCTTGGAGCTGTAAACTCCATATATTCACCCGTTTCAGGATGAATAAACCCTACTGTTGCCGCGTGGAGCAGCTGACCGTTTGCCGAAAGAGGCTCTTTCTTTACGCCGTAAACGGGGTCGCAGGCAACCGGATGCCCCAGACTTGACATATGAACTCTTATCTGATGAGTTCTGCCCGTTTCAAGACGGCACTCAACGAGGGTATATTTTTCAAACTCCTGCAAAACGCGGTAATGAGTAACCGCATCTCTGCCGTTATCATAGTTAATACACATTTTTTTGCGGTCTTTGGGGCTTCTGCCAATGGGACCTTCAACTTTGCCTTCCGGTTCTTTAAAATGACCGTGTACAAGGGCATTATATTTTCTCGTCAGGCTATGCTCTTTTATCTGTGCCGCAAGAGAAATATGCGCTTTGTCAGTTTTAGCCACAAGTAAAAGACCGCTTGTGTCTTTATCAATGCGGTGGAGTATTCCCGGACGGGCAACTCCGCCAA
>JAZOQS010000023.1:0-8116 GCA_045656205.1 Clostridia bacterium
TTCAAATATTATTTAAAGGAGTGCATATACAAATGAGCGATTTTCTTACAAGAATCAAGGAAAGAGCAAGATCAGACAAAAAAACAATCATTTTGCCTGAATCTATGGACAGAAGAATTTACGAAGCAGCTGAAATGATCCTCAAAGAGGACATTGCTAACATCATCATCATCGGTACACCCGAAGAAGTTGAAGCAAATTCCACAGGTCTGGACATTTCAAAAGCTACAATCATCAACCCCTTCACTTACGAAAAAACAGAAGAATATCTTAATCTGTTTGTGGAACTCAGAAAATCCAAAGGTCTTACATACGAAGACGCTAAGAAAATAGCACTTGGCGACTACATGTACTACGCTTGTCTTATGGTTAAAGCAGGCGACGCTGACGGCGTTGTTTCCGGTGCTTGCCACTCAACTGGCGATACACTTCGTCCCAGCCTTCAGATTATCAAAACAAAACCGGGTATCAAACTTGTTTCCGCTTTCTTCGTGATGGTTGTTCCCAACTGCGAATATGGCGCAAACGGCACATTCATTTTTGCTGACAGCGGTCTTGTTCAGAACCCCGACTCCGAAGAACTTGCTGCAATCGCAGCTTGCTCTGCAGAATCCTTTGAAATTCTCGCTGAAGAAGAAGCAGTTGTTGCTATGCTTTCTCACTCCACAATGGGCAGCGCTAAACACGCTGACGTTGACAAAGTTGTAGAAGCTACAAGAATCTGTAAAGAACAGAATCCTGACATTAAAGTTGATGGCGAACTTCAGCTTGACGCTGCAATCGTTCCTTCAATCGGTAAATCAAAAGCTCCCGATTCATCTGTTGCAGGTAAAGCAAACGTTCTCGTATTCCCCGACCTCGATGCAGGTAACATCGGTTACAAACTCGTTCAGAGACTTGCAAAAGCAGAAGCTTACGGTCCTATCACACAGGGTATCGCAATGCCCATCAACGACCTGTCCAGAGGTTGCAGCGCGCTTGATATCGTAGGCGTTGTTGCTATCACAGCTGTTCAGGCTCAGGGTAAATAACAGGAGGAAGAAAAATGAAAGTTTTAGTTATAAACGCAGGTAGCTCTTCTCTTAAATATCAGCTTATTGATATGGCTACAACAGACGTTATCGCAAAAGGTAACTGCGAAAGAATCGGTATTGACGGTTCCTTTATCAAACACAAACCCGCAGGCAAAGATGCATTTGAACTTGAAACAGCTATGCCTTCTCATCAGGAAGCTATAAAACTCGTTCTCGATGCTCTTTTAGATGCTGACCACGGCGTAATTTCTTCTCTTTCTGAAATTTCTGCAGTTGGTCACCGTGTTGTTCACGGCGGTGAATACTTTAAAGGCTCCGTTATCATTGACGGCGATGTAAAAGCAAAAATTCAGGAATGTGCAGCACTTGCTCCTCTTCACAACCCTGCAAACCTTATCGGTATTGAAGCTTGTGAAAAAGCAATGCCCGGTGTTCCTATGGTAGCAGTATTTGATACAGCTTTCCACCAGACAATGCCTGACTATTCATATATGTACGCTCTTCCGTACGAATATTATGAAAAATACAAAATCCGTCGTTACGGTTTCCACGGCACATCTCACAAATATGTAACAGCAAGAGCTGCAGCAATGCTCGGCAAAAAAGCTGAAGACATCAACATCGTAACATGTCACCTCGGCAATGGTTCTTCCATCACAGCTGTTAAAGGCGGCAAATGCTTCGATACAACAATGGGACTTACTCCCCTTGAAGGTCTTATGATGGGTACAAGAAGCGGTAACATGGACCCCGCTATCATTCCTTTCCTTATGGAAAAAGAAGGCCTCACAGCTAAAGAAGTAGACACAATGCTCAATAAAAAATCCGGTATCCTTGGGGTAACTCAGACAACAAGTGACAACCGTGACATCGAACAGGGCGCAAAAGAAGGCAACAAGAGATATCAGCTTGTTGAAAGCATGCTCGTTCACCAGATTACAAAGTTCATCGGCGGTTACGCTGCTGCTATGGGCGGTATTGATGCGATTGTATTCACAGGCGGTATCGGTGAAAACAATCCTCAGTACAGAACAAGAGTTGGTGAAAACCTTAAATTCATGGGCGTTGAAGTTGATGAAGCAACAAATGCAAAAGCGTTCAGAACATCTGATGAATATGATATTTCAACAGATGCTGCAAAAGTAAGACTTCTTGTAATTCCTACAAACGAAGAACTTATGATTGCTATGGACACAAAAGCTCTCGTTGAAGCATAATAATTAAATAAAAAGTAAAACTCCTGTCCGATGGACAGGAGTTTTTTTAGTATCGTCTGAAATATCGTTTCAGTCGTCTTTTCATAATTTCAAAAGGAAGTCTTCTGCAAATTTTCTTCGCATATTTTATATATGCCTTGTCAGTACACTCAATCAGTTTACCATTATGGTAAAAAGCAGCAAGAACCCCTATGATATCTTCATCTCTAACGTCACGTTCAATGTGAGTTCTGTTATCACCGCAAATGAGATATCCGTTCTTTTTAACCTTTATAATACGGTGCATTGTGTAATGCCCGGCGCGTTTGTAAACGGGAACGTCATACTTTTTAAGCGGAAACTTAGGTGGTACTATAACCACTCTGTCCTGACCGGACTTAATCATGGGGAACATACTGTCTCCCTCGGTCATACCGACATAAACTTTTTCTTCGCTCAGAATTTTTTCTATATCTTTCACAGCACTACCTCGCTTGCAATTTTTGCGGCTGACAAATCAGTGTTGCATTTTATTCTGAAAAATTCAGCCTGCTCAATCAACAGACCAACCAGGTCGAGAGTTTTTATAGTGTGAGCCGGATTTTTACTCTGATAAATCTGAACAATAAGCTTTTCAAATATTTCAGATTTATCAAGTTTTACACATTCGTTTTTCTCGGATCGTTCAATAAAACATATTTTTTTGAGTTTTACTGAAGTGTTTTTATGTAAATATTCTTTACCTGACCATGGAGTCCCGTAGGAAATGGCTTCGTCGTCAATTATGCGAACAATAGGCTTGTCACCGTTAATTACGGTAACCCGTTCGCCCAGAAGCTCTTTCCACAGACTCATATGAGTCGATTTTCCAACACCGCTTTTTGCAAGAAAAGCAATTCCGAGACTGTCAACATCCAGAAGAACGCCGTGCATTAGAAAGCCATTATAATCAGGCAGTTTTTCAGCAATTTTACGATAAATGGCAAGGCTTTCAAGATAACCCTTGTTAAAACCGTTGCCGTCGTCCTCGGCTAATATTTCTTTATCTGTCACACAAACGGAAAAATCTGTCCGGTTTAAATGAGATATGTAGTCTCGACACAACTCCTCTGTATACGGGAATTTGTTTTCAACACTGATATTAAGTTCGGCTATTGAAAGGTTAAACATAGATTATTTCTCCGGATTGTCGTGGTACATAACACGGAATTTCATACCAAGTAATGCAATAAGTGAAGAGAAAATATTAAGCAGGATAAAGAATGCAATGCCATAGACCGTAGGAATAGGGGGATAAGCATAACTTACAAGCCTTGTCAAAGAAAAGAGCCAGGTAAAAATCCTGATATCACAAAGCACGTAAATGATTACCACAAAAAATGTATAAATTGCGATTGAAGCACCCTCGGTCAAAAAATAAAGCTTTAAATCACGCACTTTAAAATAGTTATTTTTGGAAAACCTAAGATTAAATATGAAAAATATAATTGCTGCGGGAACAAGAAGTGCTAAAACCAGCAATCTTGTGTTTAAAATTCCAAAAACGTTCAGTGCTGTTACAATAGCTGAAAAAACAAATGTAGGTATTAACATTCTTAAAGTTCTGCGTAGAATTTTAAAACATATGTCTTTCATATCAATCACCTTTTACTGAGTAATAACAACCGTCCAGGTTTCGTCTATCCAATCTACTTTTGCATCAAGTGCTTCGGCTACCGCCCTGACAGGAACCATTGTTCTGTCGTTATGCAGATAGGGAGCAACATCAAGCTCTATGACTTTGCTTTCATCACTGGTAGCTGTTTGGATGGACATTACCGGCTGTCCGATTTTAAGAGCAATCATTGTTTCGCCGCGGGTTGCAATGATTATTTCATCTTCGCCCAGCCAGGTTACATCAGCACCTAAAGCCTCAAAAATAGCTCTCATTGGAAGCATAGTTCTTGAGTTTACAAGTTGGGGAGCAACGTCGCTAACAAGCTCTTTGCCGTTAAGCATTATGCTGACCTCTTTGTCTTGTGAAAAAACTGTTGATGAAAAAATTACGGATATACATATTATTAATGCAAATAAAACTTTTTTCATTTTTTCTCCTTTAAATTAAAAAATAGGCAGCAGCTATCTGCTGCTGCCCAAAGTTTTTTAGTTGTTGGAATACATTGAGAAATCGTTAGAGTTGTATACTTCAAGAGGCTGGTCAACACCTGCGATTGTAGCAATGGGCATTTCGCCACTTGTCTGAATAACATCTTCAGCTTCGTTTAATGCAATAACTCTGATTTCAGGAGAGGTATATTTTTTAAGCATTAGTTAGCACCTCCATAATTTGCAAATACTTTTTCAAAATTAGGTGTGCATCCAAGAGGAGCAGACCAATATGTTTTGCCGTTAACTGTAACGAAAGCTACTGCATAGTAATTTCCTGTTGTGTTTTCGGGAATTCCTGTTACGTCGCCGTAGAACGCATTTGAAGCAGCACCTGTTGCAGAGCCGACACCAGCTGCACTTACAGAAGTGCTGATAGAATCAGCGTTAAGGTATTTAATGCCGGAAGCTGTAACGTCTTCTTTATCAACATTAAGAGCAAACAGGAATCTCATCATACCATATTTTATTTTGCCGTCCATATAAGCACCAGCGTCTGTAGCTGTTGACCATTTGATTTCTTCAGCAACAACGCCAAATGTGCCGTCACCATTGTCAGAGATTGCTGCATCGCTTGAGAGATATTCTGAAACGTCAACGTCAAAACTACCACCGGAAATTTCAACACTATCTAAAGCATAAATGGTGTATCCATCTTCCGCAGAGGGACCGGTAAATGTACCGCCGGAAATTGTTGCATTGGATGCTAAAACAGTAACAAATTCTGAGTCGAATGTACCGCCTGTAATGGTAAGGTTATCACAGTAAACTGCGTATGCGGGAGAAGTAAATTCACCATCTTTGATTGTGAAGTTGTCTCCACAGATTGTCATTGCACCTTCGTCGGTAGCTGAGAATGTACCGTCATTGATTACTACGGATGCAGTATAACCATCAAAGCTGTTGATTGCACAGTAGTCAGCTGCGAATGTACCACCATTGATAACTACCTCACCAGCATAAGCACCGATTAAATAATCGTTTTCGCCTGCCGCTGAGAATGTACCGCCATTAACAGTCAATCCGCCTGTGCAGGAAGTAGATGTACCAATACCATATCGTCCGCTTACAACAACTTCGCCGCTTGCATCGTCACTACTATCGTTGATGGTAAGACTGCCTTTAATAACAACTGCATAATTACCGCTAACGCTTGGAAGTGTTAATGTTTTGCCGTTAAGGTCAAGAGCAATGTTTTTATCAACTACAATTTTATCAGCGGGTGTAACATCAGCAATAAGTTTTATGGTGTTTCCGTCTTTTGCATAATCAATTGCTTCTTCAAGAGTATCGAAGGAATAGAAATTTTCGCCATAATTGATAACAGCAACCATTTCCACGCTTTTGCCGTTAACTTCTGTTGAAGCATCAATATTAACAACGCCTGTTTCGGTTCCGTTGCTAACTACAGAGCTTTGTTCACCATTTTCCTTTAATGCTGTGATTGAGCCGCCTGTTACATTAACAACTGTTCCGTTTGCAATATTTACTCCGTCGTTGTTAAGCTTGATAGCTGCATAATCTTCATGAGTTGATTCGTCAATGCTTGTAAGGTCTGTATTTGTCACAGTAACAACCATATTTTCGCCCCAGAGGTTAAGAGCTAAAAGACCTTTAATATCACAACCGGTAATTGTTACAACAGCACCATCCGCACTTGACGGGAAGTTAACTGCATAAGTAGCCTTGCTGTCAACTGTAACATTTTCAAGGGTGAGACTTCCTGTTGTGTTGTAGTTAATGCCGCGCTGTGCTTTTGCTGCTACAACAGTAAGATTTTCTACTGTGAGGTTTACGCCTGCAGCAGTATTTTCTACTGTTATTGCACGGTCAGTGCCTGTGTAAGTAAGTGTGTAATCAGCGCCGTCGATAGTAATTGACTTGGTAACATTTACCTTGCTTGATGTTTCTACATCAGTGAGCAAAGTAACTTTGTCACCGTCATCTGCAGCTGCTACAGCTGCCTGCAGGGTTTCGTACCCTGTGCCGTTTACTTCAGCAACATTAGTTGATGCGAATGCGGTGAGACCCATGATGGAAAGAAGCATCGCGCAAACCAAAAGTGCCGATAAAATCCTTTTTGCTTTCATAAAAGCAAACCCCCCTTAAAATGATATTAGTTATATAGTATGTAAATATATAACAATAGATACTAATATTTTACCACCGAAATATAGTTTTGTCAATATAGAAAGTGGCAAAAAGCGGGGGGGAACTATAAAAAAATATCCCCCTGAAAAGGGGGATAAATTATCGTTTGAAAAAACTGAAAATATTACGTTTTTTTCGCGGCTCTTTCATTTTTTTGTAGAAAGAGCATTTCTTACCGTCATGATAGAGAATATAAGGACAAACGCTGTCGCCACCGTCAACCTTAATCATTTCATACGCCGTACGGCAGGTCGAACACAAATTCTTGTTTTTCATTTGTTATTTTCCTCTTCGTTTTGTTCGTGGTACATAAACAGAAAACTCATTCCGAGGGGAGAAATTGCAATAACCAGAATCTGCAGGAAACTGAAGAACATTACAGCAATATCAAGTGTAATGTTGTTACTGAAGTAACTTGCAAACTTTGTGATGCAAAACAGCCAGGTGAAAATGATGTTTCCAAAAAGTTTATATGCCGCAAAAAGGATAATTAGATAAAGCAGAAATGCCGCTCCGTTTATCATGTAATAAAGTGAAAGATTTCTTATGATAAAGAAACTGTTTCTTGAAAAACGAATATTCAGTAAAGTAAATGTTATTGCGCCGGCAACAAGGGAAATGAGCGCGGAAAGCTTTGTTACCATAATACCGGAAACATTAAGTCCGGTTATTATTGCCGACAGTATGAACGTAAATAATAACAGATTTACAGTTCTTTGCAATATTAAAAGTAGATTCTTTTTCAAGGGTCTATTCCTTTCCGGGGTATCCAAAAAAAGGGCAGCAGCTTTTACTGCTGCCCGATAAATTTAGTTGCTGAAAATGTTGAAATCTTTTGTGCCGTAGTTTGCAAGAGTTTCTTCAACACCGGAGAGTGTTGAAAGAGGAGCTACTTCGCCACTTGTCTGGATGATATCAGCATTTTCGCTGAAAGAAATTACTTTAAATTCGGGAGCTGAATATTTTTTATTCATTAGTTGATACCTCCGGAACGTAGCTTGTAAATGTTTTTGTAAAGTCAGGTGTATTTGCGATGGGGTTTGACCAGTAAGTTTTTCCGTCGATTGTAACATAAGCTACTGCTGTGTATGTGCCTGTTGTACCTGCGTTAATTCCTACAACGTCGCCATAGAAGGCTTTGGAGCTACCTGTTACTTCGTCTGCTACATTGCTTTCAACATCTGCACCGATGTCGGAATTTTTAATATATTTGATACCGGAAGCGGAAACTGTGCCGTCAACTTTAAGACCAAACAGCCATCTCATCATACCAACACTGCCGTCGCCATAAGCGCCTGCATCTGTATCTGTGTACCATGTTTCTTTGATGTCAAAAGAACCGTCAGGCTGAACTTCAAGTTCAAAACCATCGTCGGAAGCATAAATTTCCACATAGTCGGTTGCGAAAGTTCCGCTTGTGATTGTCATTGCTTCTTTTGCAGCTGCATAATCGCCATAGCTGTAAATTTCACCGGACTTACCGTTGAAAGTACCACCTGTTACAGTAACTTTTTCAACAGTTGTTTTGTTGTTTCCGCCTGTCAGGGCAATGTCGCCGTTGAAAGTACCGCCGGAAATGTTGATATCAAC
>JAZOQS010000024.1:0-4219 GCA_045656205.1 Clostridia bacterium
CGAAAAAATCACCCTTGACAGTCTCGCCGCAAGGTTTTATTTAAGCAAGTTCACAGTATCAAGATACTTTTCCCGTTACACCGGCACAACCCTGCCGAGATACTTAAATTCCATAAGAGTAATCAATGCAAAAAAATATCTCAGCGAGGGTATGAAAGTGACCGACGTTGCTTTTAAATGCGGTTTTGAGAGCACCTCGAACTTTGACCGGGTTTTTCTTTCAATTACCGGTATTTCTCCATCAAAATTTAAAAAGCTCCACTTGTAAGTGGAGCTTTTTTATTAATAGTTTTTAAAGAGTATTACATCGTCCGGTTTCATAACAAAGCTTGACGGGTCAAGTTCCACGAGGTCAAGTTCCTTTTCTGCGTCAATGAGATATGCTTTCATATCGCTGCCGAGGTTTGTTTCAATTTTCTGCTCTGTCTCAGCAATATTGGAAATCATAAATGCTTTTTTATCTCCGTCCACTGCCGCCTGTGCGAAAATATCTTCGTTTTCTATAAGGTCAGTTTCCGCCTGATTTCCGAGAACATAAAGGTCATTAAATGCTTTCATAGAATAGTAAAGCGGGAAGGGTTTTACCTCCGGATACGGGCAGAAGAGCGCACCATATTGAGTAATTCCGATTCGTCCGTCATAAATACAGAGGATGTTTGTTGATTTATTCTGCATGTTAAGCATTGTTGCCGCACAGTTTGCAGCTGCATATACCGTACCTCTACTTCTTCCTGTCGGACTTACTGACCATTCGTTCAAGTGGTTTTCTGTATTGGTAAATCCATATTTTTCAAACATTTTGTCAATATATTCTGTGCAGTATCCAATCTGACGGGTTTTAAGTCCGTAAGAATGCCACGGGAAAAAGTCAAACGGAGCATCGTGTTTGCTTATATATTCAAGAAATCCTTCAAAAAACTCAAGGAAATATGCACCGCGTTCTGACATATAAATGTCATTTCCTTTGATTACAGGAGGACAGGAAAGACCATATTTTTCAGGGTCACTGAGAGCTATTCCAAGACCGCTTGAACCGTAACCGCCGACTTTGATTGAATCCCCGAAACAAGCCTTTAAGTGTTTCGCAGTTATTGTGTACATTTCATAGAACTGTTCTTTTGTACCAAGCCAGAGATGGTTTATTTTCTGGGGTTCGTCGGATTCAACTGTCGGTCCATTGTCCGGCTCATTCCAAATTTCCCAGTATGTGATGCCATAATGGAAACCGTTTGCCCATCCTTCGTTGTAATGGCGGACAATGTGTTCACAAATTCTCGCCCATTTTGCAAAATCTTTAGGCGGGTAAATTCTGTATGCTTTAATATGAGAAAAGTTTTCTATTGTTTCGCCCAATCTGAAATAAGGCTCACATCCGTTTTCCATAAGACTCTCAAGAAGTATGTCCGTAAATGTGAAATCATAGCTTTCTTCTTTTGTTTCATCTGCATTAAAATCACGGAAAATGTTGTGAATATCAACCCAGAGATTTCCGCCGAACCTTCCGCCTACATCATGAAGTCTGGAGTATGGAATTCCCGCTTCCTTAAGATAGTGAAAGTGATGTGTGCTTACACCACTAAGAGGCGGTTGACCAATGCCATGCATTGCCTTGATTTTGCCGTTTGTTTTACCAAAATCAACATTAATTTTCATAGTTTTCTGCTCCTTTTATTTAACGGGGGCTTTACCCACCGATTCTCTTACAACAAGTTCTCTTAAAATTTTTATCTTTTTATGTTCTCCCGGATGTTTTATTCGTTCAAACAAGAGTTCCACAACAATATCACACAAATCTTCATTATATGCGGTGATTGACGTGAGTGGCACATCCAGATAAGGTAAATCCACATTATTGTCCGACCCGATTAGCGAAATGTCGTCCGGAACTTTAAGTCCGTGTTCGCGAATACTTTTTGCCGCTCCGACAGCAATATTGTCATACGCCGCGATTACCGCTGTTGGTCTTTTTTCAAGAGTAAGCAGTTTATTCATCGCATTGTACCCCGCCTGTTCAAACCTGCTTTCATCCTGAATAACATACTCTTTTTTTAGCGGCATGCGATTTTTCTTCATTCCGTTTTCAAAATTTTTCAATCTGCTTATGGTGTGCGGTTCTCCGATAAATGCAATATCTTTATGTCCGTTATTTCTCAAAAGGGTTATTGCTTCACAAATCGCATTTTTCTCCGAAACATGCACGCAGTCATAAACATCACTTTCACCCATAGTTACAACCGGAACAGAAACTTTTTTCCGGTTTCCTACCCCTGCGAGTGAAATTATTCCGTCAACCTTTGAATATTCAGCAAAAAAGGTCAGAAGCTCTTCTGCTTTTTCCTTTTCAAAATCGGTACTTCCAACAATCATTATTCCGTTTTTGTCTTTTATTTTCCTTTCCAGAATTGAAAGTTGCTGCGAATAAAGTCCGCTTTTATATTCAGGACAGATAACTGCGATAACTGTTCCGCTATAGTCATTTTTACAGTACTTATCATAGCATCCGTTTTCTTTTGCAAGACTGAAAATATATTCGCGCTTTTTTTCGCTTATTTCCCTGCTCCCGGAAAACGCTTTTGATATGGTCGAAACCGATACCCCCGCAAGCTTTGCAAGCTCGGTCATATTCATACCTATTCACCTACTGAATCATAACTTTCTGTTTTCCAACAACTTTTCTTGAATAAATTATTGCGATGATGTATATAACCACTGTAATTCCCGCCAGAACCTGCTGGGCATAAACGGGTATCCCGAAAAACATATTTCCGTTCGCCTGAATTACAGACAGAATCTTAGCCCCTGCAATTGTTGATATAAATCCGCAGATTCCGCTGATACAGTTTTTAATTGCCATTGCCTGGGTTATGTATTTTGAATCAACATAGCTATAAGCTATATTGTAAGAGTTCTGGTTTGTTCCGGCAACACTGCAGTTGTGCAATATCTGATAAATAATAATAAAATACCATGTGGTTTTTGTGGTAAACATAATCATAATAAATGATGTCGCACACAGGATAAATCCAAGTTCCATGCCTCTTGCATAAGAAAACTTGTCAGAATATTTTGCAATAGGTTTTGACACAAGAATTCGTGCAAAGTTTGCAATAATATTTACTATCTGCACCATAAGAATTGACATCATAAGGTCTTTGGTTTTAAATACTCCCAAAAATCCGGTTGTAAAATGACTTGCTACACTTGTAAGGACTCCGACAATTATAACACTGCGGAAATTTTTGTTTCCCAACGTATTTTTCGCAACCACTTTAAGTGGCTGTCTGTCGCCAATGCGGTCTTCTTCTTTATCTCTTTTTATCATTGCCAGGCAGGTAAAGTTACAGATATTTAAAATTAGAATTCCGATTCCGAGGAATAAAAATCCACCTTCAATATTTCCCAGAGCTTCAAATTTGTCAATTATGTATCCTACCGCCATTGTGAAAAACATTCCGGTGAAGAGCGAAATCATTTCCTTATTTGCCGAAAATCTTGCCCTGCGCGTCGGGTCAACATAGGAATTTGCCCATTTAAAGCAGATTGAGTAAATGAAATATTTACCTACGTATGCACCGAAAACACTTAATGTAACCAGCACTGTTCTTAATGTTTTATGAGGCGTAAGAAACGGGATAAAATACAAAAACATAAAAAAGAAAATGCTTAGTGTATCAAACAGTATAACAAGTTTTTTTGCACTCACCTTCAGTCTAAGAAGAAAAACAGACATAAGCTGAAATACAAAAGCAATTGTTATAAACGAAGAAATAATACCAATCATCGCATCGCTTATTCCCATCGATGTCAGTAGCTTTGCAAGAAAAGCATCAGTAACTAATAGTGAAACAAAATATTCTGCTGTTTGCTGTGCCACATATGCTTTTCTTGATCGTTTGTAGTCGGGTGAATTAAAATCATTCATTGTCATCTCTCCTTTTTTAACTCACGTATTTTAACTCACGTATATTATAACACAGTTATTTTTCAATTCAATACCTCTGGTTACGAAAATTTTTCGTAATTTTCCATCTTCTGCATTTTGTAGAAATAAACAGAAAAAAGTTCCTTAATTTAGTGCAAAAATAATATTGACTTTGAGGTAAATATACAATATACTATATAATATAATAATATTATTACTGTTTTTTGTAACTGACGGATTTGGCAGACAAAAACTGCCGGGGAGCAAAAAATATTAAAATGTCGACCGTCTGGGCAG
>JAZOQS010000025.1:0-3874 GCA_045656205.1 Clostridia bacterium
AGTCTGCCTTTCGGAAGAGCGATATTAAGCATTGTTTTCAACTGTTTCAACCCCCTCCGATGTTAATTTTAAAAGTTCGCCGTATGTTATGTTTTCGGGAATTTTTTTCTGTGCCATAACGGTTTTTCCGCTTGCGATAAGAAGATTAACCGCATTTTTCACTTCGGAAATGTCAAGCGTTTCATCATATAAAAGAACAGTGTCAACATCAAAAGATTTTTCGTCGGATGTAAGACGCTCAAGCATATCAAGATAAACAGCAAAACCGATAGCACCTGATTTTCTGCCCATTTTCTTCATCAGCTTGTCATATTGACCGCCGGACAAAATGCCCGAAGCCACACCGTTAATAAAACCTTTGAACACAAAACCGTTATAATAACTCATATCGTTTATAACGGAAAAGTCAATACGTACCCTGCCTTTAAGACCGCTCTTTTCAAGTGCGGAAACAACAGCCTTAAGCTGTGCAACTTCTTCTTTACAGTCGATAGTATCCAGAACGGGGGATACCTTATCAAGACTGCCGTAAGTTGATATAAGTGATGAGAGCTTTTTGGGGTCTGCACCTTCAGCTATGCAAATTGCATTAATTGCAGGAATGTTTTTTTCACCTGCCGCCTCTGTCAGCTTTTTGGCTGCCGATTCGGAAACGCCAAGAGAATTTATCACAGCGGATAAAATGCCGAGGTGAGATATGTCAAGCACAAAATCGGGCGAAATATTTTTAAGACTTTCAGCCGCCAAGGTTAAAACCTCGCAAATGCAGTAGCTGTCAATGTCGCCGATGCATTCAAGTCCTGTCTGCATAATTTCCTTAAAAGACTGCGTGCTGCCCGAAACCCTGTATACATTTTCGTTATAATAAACTTTGTTTACAGTACCCGGAACATCCTCGGTATTCTTTATAATAGATAAGGTAACGTCCGGTTTTAAAGCCATAAGCTTACCGTTTGTGTCGGTAAATGTGATTACATTGTCCGATACAAGGAAATCCTTGTTGCGGACATATAAATCATATTCCTCAAACTTGCTCATTTTATATTGAGTATAACCATATTTCTGATAAAGACTGCGAAGCTGAAAAACAGCTTTTTCGTCATTTTTGAAAAGATTAAAATCCATTACTTGTCCTCCGCCTTTTCAAGCACTGATTTATATCCACCGCTACCGTAACAAAGCGAGCGGTTAACCCTGCTTATTGTAGCTGTACTTGCGCCTGTTTCTTTAGAAATTTCCTGATAGCTTCTGCCTGATTTTAAAAGTTTTGCAACCTGAAATCTCTGTGATAGGTCCTGAAGCTCTTTGACAGTACAGATGTCATTGAAAAAGTTGCCGCACTCCTCAAGGTTATCGATGGAAAGAACGGCCTCAAATAATTCGTTTGTTTCTTTAGTCTGAAATATCATAAAAATACCTCACTTCGCTTTAATACTTTAACAGTATAACACTTTAACGCGTTAAAGTCAATAGGTTTGTGAGAAAAAGTTGATTATTTTATAAACATATGATAAAATGAAGATAAAAGGGGGGTTAAATTTATGTCAAAAACTAAAAAAATATTGTCACTATGTGCAGTAGTTTTGGTTGTTGCGATTGTTGCTGTCGGAGCAGTTTGGTTTAATATTACTTACACAGACTGCAGGATGAGTGAGAAAACCTTTGAAGATATCATTGATTACAAACCCGAAAATTATCTTGATTCAGGAGTATTATACGCAGATAAAGATAATGTGGTTTTTTACTGTCTTAACGGAATATTTGCATATAATTACAATGAAAATAACATAAATCAGATGATTGATATCAGAAGACTGAACTGTGCCATAAATGAGCATAAACAAACCATGGGGACAACAATTCACAGTAATGGGGAGAAAATTGCACTTATAAATTGGGGAGATGATAAAGAAAAATATAATAATTATCTTGTTTGTATAAAAACAGGACTTGCCAAAAAAGAAAATGAGCCTAGGCTGGGTAAGGGCAGCGGACCTGGTTGGGCGAGCTGGATAGCGGAGCTTGATTGCTGGCGTAGCGGAACTTTTATGTATGTTGGTGAAGAAATGTTTTATATGGAACTTGATAAGGGTGATAAGTTAGGTCAGCTTAAACTTGTTGCATCCGATAAAAACACTAATGCCAGACGGGAATTTTATCCGTTTAAATAAGAGGGATACATATTATGAAGAAATTTTTTGCAATAATTTTAGTAGCACTTTTACTCACATCCTGCGGAAAACCGGCAGAGCCGGTTGTAGCAGAACCGAAAATTAAAAAGGTAAGCTTTGTGGGATGCGGAGATAATATAACATATGTCGGTAACATCCGCGATGCGGAGTATAATGCCATAAAAGGCGGCAGACAATACAATTTCAAGCCTACATTTGAAAAGGTTGCACCGAAAATTGCTGAGGCTGATATTGCTTTTATAAATCAGGAAACACTTATGTGCGGCGAGGGGTATGAAATAAGTTTTTACCCATGTTTTAACAGCCCGCAGGATCTGGGATATGACCTTGTAGAGCTTGGCTTTGATGTTGTTGGAATTGCCAACAATCATATGCTTGATAAGGGTTCAGACGGACTTGCCGAAACCATAAAGTTCTGGAAAAACCAGGATGTTCTTATGATAGGCGGATATGAAAATGAAGCCGATTTTAGTAACATCAGGGTTATGGAGAAAAACGGCATTAAAATTGCATTTTTGTCCTACACTTATGGCACAAACGGGATCACAAAAAATCCTGCATCACCGCTTGTGATTCCATACATAGAGGATGAAGTAATAAAACGTCAGATTGAAGCGGCAAAGTCTGTTTCTGATTTTATTATGGTATCCATTCACTGGGGTGACGAAGGTCAGTTTATGTATAACGACGAGCAAAAACGCGTGGGTCAGCTTATTGCAGATGCAGGTGCAGACGCTATAATCGGACATCACCCTCACGTTATCCAGCCCATTGAGTGGCTGACGGGAGCGTCCGGTAACAAAACACTTTGTGTATATTCACTCGGGAATTTTGTGGCGCAACAGGCTTATCAGTACAACACACTGGGAGGCATGATTGAGTTTGATATTGTTCAGATTGATGACGAAAAACCTTATCTTGAAAATGTTATTTTCGAACCGACGGTTTGCCATTACAACAAAAACCTCATGAGCAACACCATTTACTATCTGAACGACTACACAAAAGACCTTGCAGCAAAACATGGGGCAAAAACCTTTTTTGGTCACAGGTTTGAATATGACACACTTTATCAGTATGTTTACGATACAATATCACCCGAATTTCTTTCGGAAGAATATAAAAAGACCGCCGAGTAACGGCGGTCTTTGTTTTTTTATTTATGATATTTCTGAAGCACGTTTGCCCATACTCTGTCCTTGTCAATTGAGTATTTGCCGTCATAAACATATACCGCATAATATTCTTCGAAAGTAATATCCTTTTCGAAGATAATCTGCGCTGCATCAGTGCCTACATATCTGTAATGCCACGGCTCGTAAGAATAGCCGGTTATATATTCCTGACCTTTTTTGTACCGCTCTATAAACCCGAATTTGTGAGCGTTAGCTTTCAGCCACTTGTATTCTCGTGAGTTTTCAAATGTAGTATAAACTGAGTTGATGTCTATTGCAAGTCCGGTGTGATGTTCCGAATAACGAGGATGAGCAGAATATTTTTCTGCATAGGCATTTCCATAGTTGCGGACATAGGATTTAAACAGGTTGTCCTGGTATGCAAAAGTCCGGTATGAAGATACAATACGGAGAGTTAAGCCTTCCTTCCGGGCGGCATCATACATTTCAGAAAATTTTTCATACGCTTCCTAAGTCGGATCGTAGCCATGTCGTTCTGTGAGCCAA
>JAZOQS010000026.1:0-2075 GCA_045656205.1 Clostridia bacterium
ACGGCAAGCCGGGAGCGACCTTAGAGGAAGTTCAGGAGGCGGCAAAAGCTGCAGGCGCACACGATTTTATAACAGCGCTAAAAGACGGATATGACACTTATGTAGGTGAACGCGGCGTCAAACTGTCCGGCGGGCAGAAACAGAGAATTTCCATTGCCAGACTTTTCCTTAAAAATCCGCCCGTACTTATTTTGGATGAGGCAACAAGTGCACTTGATAACGAAAATGAACTTATAGTTCAAAAGTCGCTTGAAAGACTTTCAAAAGGAAGAACCACATTTACCATTGCTCACAGACTTACCACCATCAGAAATGCAACCAGAATTCTGGTGCTTACTGACGAGGGAATAGTTGAAGAAGGTTCACACAAAGAGCTTATGGAAAAAGGCGGAGAATACGCCAAACTTTATCAGCTTTATACAGACAGATAAAAAAGAAACCTGACCGGTTGGTCAGGGGATGTTTTTTTAAATTACTCTTCGTCCATTTCCCAGTTGTGGTAAACGTTCTGAACGTCATCGTTATCTTCAAGCATATCGAGGAGTTTGTTCATCATTTTGATGTCATCTTCTTCTGTCAGCTTGATGTAGTTCTGCGGAACCATTGTGATTTCAGCAGATGTGAATGTGTATTTTTCTACAAGTGCATCGTGAACAAGTGAGAAATCCTCGGGAGCGGTTACAATTTCAAAATAACCTTCCTCGGGGGAGAAGTCTTCTGCACCTGCATCAAGTGCATCTGTCATAACTGTTTCTTCGTCAAGCTCGCCCTCTTCGTTGCCGATGATGATTATACCTTTACGGTCAAACATCCAGGATACACAACCTGTTGCGCCAAGATTTCCGCCGAATTTGTCGAAATAATGTTTCATATCACCGCCGGTACGGTTGCGGTTATCTGTCAGAGATTCTACAATAACAGCAACGCCTCTGGGACCGTAGCCTTCGTATGTGATATCTTCGTAGTTGTTTGTATCTCCTTCGCCTGCAGCTTTTTTGATACATCTCTGAATGTTGTCGTTAGGCATATTTGCACTTCTTGCCTTTGCGATAACATCTTTAAGTTTGGAGTTTGATGCCGGGTCGGGACCGCCCTGTTTTACAATAACAGAAATTTCCCTGCCGATTTTGGTAAAGATTTTACCTTTCTGGGCATCTGTTTTTTCTTTTTTATGTTTAATATTTGACCACTTTGAATGTCCTGACATTTTTTCAAAACCTTTCTGATTAATAATACAACATTTAATTATATAATTTTGCGACGCTCATGTCAAGGGTTTTTCCTAAAATAGCGAATTGCAAAGGAAAATCCATAGCTGAGCAGCACATCATAAACTATGGCGATGATAAATGCGGCAATCCATAAATAAACTAAAGGAAATGCTACCGGCATAACCGAACGGAAGATAAAATAAAGAGCACAAATAAAAATATTCATAAAGATTATTTTAATTATCCATTCGATGGCGCGGGAACATTTTTCGGCAAAAAATTTCACAAGCGGAATTGAACCGAAAAATATGAGGTATGATATTGCTGCAGATTTGTCAGGCAGCAAAACAAGACATAATATACCCGTTACTGCATAGGCGGAAATTCCATAAATTATACCGCTTTGCGACGCTGTCAGCATCAGGATAATCCCGACAAGATACTCGGTTGCAATTGTCCCCGTCTGAATAAGGGAGGAAATATATAGCAGAGCAAGCGAGAGTCCGCAGGCTACTGCCGCAAAGGTTAGTTTTCTGGTGTTTTTCATTTATCAAGCTCCTCGTGAGATGCTTTTACAAGGTCGGGGATTATATCCGACGAAACAATGTTATCATTTTCAGCAGACAAAAGTATAAGATATTCAATGTTGCCTTCGGGACCTCTGACTGGTGAAAAATCAAGCCCGTGAGCATAAAGTCCGATTGATGAGGCGAAATCATATATACCTGCAATTACTTCTTCGTGTACCGATTTGTCGCGGACAACGCCTTTTTTGCCCACTTTTTCACGCCCTGCCTCAAACTGAGGTTTTATAAGACATACCATCTGCCCGCCCTCGGCAAGAAAATTCTTGAGAACAGGAAG
>JAZOQS010000027.1:0-9073 GCA_045656205.1 Clostridia bacterium
GGTCCGGACGGAAAGGCTTTAGGCACAGCGACAGACCTTTCTCCCGACGGATTTAAATTCAAAGGCGTTGGTGACAGCGTTGCAACAGCTCTTCAGAATATTATTAACTCTGACAGAGATGATAACGGCTATGCTATTAGCGAAACACTTATGGACGTGGAAGCACGTGCGGTAGCACTTTCTCACATTTCAAGAGGTGGTTCTCCCACTGCCGGAGACAGAGTTTTATGCACAAGATACGGTTCATATGCGATTGATGCTCTTATGAGCGGAAAGAATAAACACATGGTTTCACTCAGAAATGGTGAACTTACAACAGTTGAGCTTGAAGAAGTTATTCCGTCAAACGATATGAATTCCAACTTCAGACCTGTTGAGGTTGACGGGGAACTTGTTAACCTTGCAAGAACAATAGGAATAAGCTTTGGAGATAAATAATGTATAATGTATATTCCGATTACCTCAAAAGAAAATATGGGGAAAAGGTTTATAAATTGCCGGTAAATCTGCCGCTCACCTGTCCTAACAGGGACGGAAGAATTTCGACCGGAGGATGTATATTCTGCGGCGAAATGGGAGCAGGGTACGAAAGCCTGCCTTCAGATATGTCCGTTAAAGAGCAGATTGTAAAAAATAGAGAATATATCGGCAAAAAGTATGGTGCAAAAAAATTTATTGCATATTTCCAGAACTATTGTAACACATATCTTCCGTACGATGAGTTTGAAAAATTCATCACCCAGGCGGCAGAAGAAAATGTCGTTGGGATAGATATTTCCACAAGACCTGACTGTGTGACCGAAAAACACCTTGAAATTCTGAAAAGAATTTCGGCAAAATATGGTGCAGACATTTCGATAGAACTCGGGCTTCAGTCGGTTAACGGCAGAACGCTTGAAAAAATAAACCGCGGTCACGGACTTGCGGAATTTATAGACTGCGTTCTGGCAGTTAAGAAATTCGGGTTTGACGTGTGTGTTCACCTGATTCCCGATTTACCTTGGGACAGTATGGATGATGTTACGGACGCTGCAAAAATTCTGTCTGCACTTAAAATAAATTCGGTAAAACTGCACTCGCTTTATGTTGTGAAAGACACTTTGCTTGCTAAAATGTATGAAAGCGGAGAAATATCACTTCTTGGAGCGGAGGAGTATGCCCAAAGATGTGTCCGGTTTTTAAAATATCTTTCGCCGGACATAGTTGTTCAGCGTATTGTCGGTCGTGTTCCGGAGGAGAACAGTATTACCGCAAATGACGGACAAAGCTGGTGGAAAATCCGTGACAGGATTGTGGAAATTATGCAGGAAGAGGGCGTGCACCAAGGAGTGCTTTGCAATTACCTTGGCGGCTCAGCAGAATACTTAAAGTAAAATTTCCTTAAAAGAAAAACTATTTTTACCATTGTAAAAACGGCTGCGGAGATAATAACAACAAGTTGTATTAACAAAAAAACGGAAATTCTGCCGTTTTTGATTAGGTAAATAAACATAGTAATAACAGGCGAAATTATTGCCATTAAAGCTTTACCTTTAAAGTAAAGTTTAGGCGATAGTTTCGCTTTTTTTATTATTCCCAAAACCTGCATATGAACGCTTATGCCCGACCATGCAATAACAGATGATAATAACATATACCGGACAAGAGGAGTTTTAATTGCCGATATAACCTCTTTGCAACCGCCACTGCACTCAATCAAACCATAAACGAGTGATTTGCACACTGAGTAATCAATACCGAGAGATGAAAGAGCATTAATTACACCGAGACTTTCTATAAAAGAAACGGACAGCCCGAATAATATGACATATCCGCATACCGTAAGAGTAAGCGATATGGAAGAGGAGACGGCGCTTGTAAACAATTCTCCGAAACCGATACCTGAATTTTCGAGGGGTGTTGATATTACCTTATATCGACAGGGAGAGGAGGTCCGTAAAATAAATGCAACGACAAGAGAAGATAAAATGTGTGAAAGATAAAGCATTGCACCGGCGTTCGCGTCACCAAGCATACCGCTGCCTAATGCGCCGATGATAAACATAGGACCGCAATTGTTACAATATGCAAGCATTTTTTCAGCCTCGTGTTTCAGACAACTCCCGTTTGAATATAAATCGGCAACTGTTTTTGCACCTACCGGATATCCGCTGATATAACCCATAATAAGGGCAAGTGAGCAGGAACCGTTAAGTCCGAACAGAGGTCTCATGAACGGTGAAAAAAGCTTTGAAAGTATGTTTGCCGTGCCGAGATTTACAAGCAGATTGCTGCACACAAAAAATGGAAAAAGTGAGGGCACAATAGATTCTGCACACAGTTTCATACTGTCGGCAGCCACATTAAGTGCGGAGGAGGAAAAAAATAAAAGCAGACAAGTAAATATTGCAACGGGTAAAATACAGATAATCTTTTTCATTGAAATCACCTGAAACATATATATGATAATTAATCATTAAGAATACGCGACGGGCATAAAATAAAACTGAAAGGCTGTGAAAAAGGTGAAAAAAAGTGATAAAAATCTGCCCGAAAAAAGTCTGCCGGAAAAGGTAATGGATGCCTTTGAACTTCCCAAAAACAGGAGCGGTATAATTACTTCTGTTACCATAACCGGAGTTCATGAAGCGCTTGTTGAAGGGCATAAAGGGATTATTGAATACACCGACATGGTAATAAAACTGAACACACCGCAATTTGTATTGAAACTAAATGGAGCAAATCTTGAAATTACCGGCGTCACCGAAGAATATATTATGATAAAAGGAATAATTGCAGGTGTTGAATATCTTTTTTGAGGAGAGACAAAGCTTATGATTATACTTAATATTATAAATTTCTTTAAGGGGTATGTAAAAATTCTTATTGTCGGGAAACATTCGGAAAGATTTATAAATCTTTGCGCAAAGAGGAATATTTACATATGGAATATCAAAAGAAAAGCAAGCGGATTTGAAGCGTTTGTAAGCCTTGAAGCATTTAAACTTCTGGAAGATATTGCCGTAAGCTCGGATACCCAGGTAAAAGAACTTGACAGAGGCGGGTTTCCGGTGCTTATTAAAAAAATATCGGGCAGGGGCGGACTTGTGATTGGATTTATAATTGCACTTTTATTGTTTTTGTGGATGACATCAAGAGTCTGGTATATTGAGATTGTCCCGTCCGATATCCCTGAAAAAACATTAAGAGAACAGCTTAAAATTTCAGGAGTTGATATCGGAGTTCCGATAAAAAATATAGACACAAGAAAAATTCAGGCACAAATGATGAACTTAAATCCCGATATTGAATGGATATGGACAGAAAAAAGAGGGACTAAAATTTTTGTTGATTTGCGTCAGCGTGTGAAAATACCCCAAACTATCGACATAAATGAGCCTTGTAACCTTGTGGCAACCCATGCCGGCAAGGTTACTTTTGCCATGATAACAGAAGGCCGGGCAATGGTAACTGCGGGGCAGAATGTTGCAAAAGGTCAGCTCCTTGCGGGCGGGATGCTGGGCAGCAGCGTGGTAGGGGCAAGAGGTGTTCACAGTCAGGGTACCGTTATGGCGGACGTTTTTTTAGAGATGAGCGGAGACTATCTTCTTACAGGGCAGGAGAATTCTTTTACCGGGAGAGAAAATAGTAGCTACTCCATATGCTTCGGGAATAAAGAAGTGAAATTGCCGTCAAGAGACAAAAATTTTCAGCATAAGACTGATGAGACTAAAAGAATACCAATCAGAATAGGTGACATATATTTTCCGGTTTCTATAATAAAAAATGTCACAAGGGAAACCATAACTGAAGAAGTGAAATACAGCAGGGAAGAAGTGGTTAAAGATGCCGAAAAATATTTGGACGGACTATTGCAAAAAGAGGTGGGCAGTGGTATAATAATAGAGAAATATTTTTTTGACGAAGATATTGATGAAAATACTGTGAGAGTGCGTCTTGAGGCGCTTTGCAATATTGAAATTTCACAAACTGAGCCCATTGAGGAGGGAGACCGTGGCGGACAAAATTCTTGATATAGGAAATATCAGTACAATGATATCTCTTTTTGGAAGCTATGATTCAAATATTAAGATTTTAGAAGAAGAATTCAGTGTAAATATTTTAAACCGTGATACAGTCCTCAAAATTGAGGGGGACGAAAAAAATGTTCAGCTCGCTGAAAAAACAATTGAAGCTCTTACCAAAGAAATTGAACGTGGCGGCATTTTAACCGGTCAGAATATAGAATATACCATCGCAATGGTTAAAAGCGGTATGGAAAATCAGCTTGCCCAAATGAGCGATGATGTGATATGCATAAGCTCCACAGGCAGACCGATAAAGACCAAAACTCACGGGCAGAAAGCTTATGTGGACGCCATTAAGGATAACACGGTTGTATTCGGCGTTGGTCCGGCAGGTACAGGTAAAACCTATCTTGCAGTTGCAATGGCTGTAAAAGCATTCAGGAACAAAGAGGTAAACAAGATAATTCTTACCCGTCCTGCAGTTGAAGCCGGAGAAAAACTGGGCTTCCTCCCCGGAGACCTGCAAACCAAAATTGACCCCTATCTTCGTCCGCTCTATGATGCACTATACGATACAATGGGATATGAAAATTATCAGCGTAATGCAGAAAAAGGCGCGATAGAAATTGCACCTCTTGCTTATATGCGAGGCAGGACTCTCGATAATGCATTTATAATTCTTGATGAAGCCCAGAACACAACACCTCAGCAGATGAAAATGTTTCTGACAAGAATAGGTTTTGATTCAAAAGCGGTAATCACAGGGGACGTTACGCAGATTGACCTGCCGAGAGATACAATGTCCGGACTTAAAGATGCAATGAAAGTGCTTAAGGATATCAAGGGCATAGAATTCTGCAAGTTCAGCGACCTTGACGTGGTACGTCATCCGCTGGTACGGAAAATCATCCGCGCTTATGAAAATTATGATATGAAAAAGAATCAAAATAAGGTGAAAAAATGACAGAATTTATCTTTGATTATACTGACGAGTCGTTGACATCATCCCAGGAAGAGGTTATGAAAAGAGCGGTGGAAACGGCGCTTAAAGCCGAAGGCTTTGACCTTGACTGCGAAATATCGGTGGTTATAACAGACAACAGCGGAATTCACGAAATAAACCGCGAACACAGAAATATTGACGCACCAACGGATGTGCTGTCATTTCCGCAATATGATTTTGTTTCTCCAACAGTTTTTGCAGAAGAACTTTTTGAACCTGTTATGCTGGGCGATATAGTTATATCAAAAGAAAGGCTCATCGCTCAGGCGGAAGAAATCGGACATTCCTTTGAGGACGAACTGGCATATCTTACAGTTCATTCTGTTCTTCATCTTCTGGGCTATGACCATATGGAAGAGCAGGACAAGAAACTGATGAGAGAACGCGAGAAAACTATAGTTGGAGAAATTGTAAATGGCGAAGTATTTTAAGAAAGTAACTCCTGAATCCTGTGGAATTGACAGCAGAGATTTGCTGAAATTTGTAGAGGGCATGGAAGATATGCCGGAAGAAAAAGAAACCCACGGATTTATGCTTATAAGACATGGCAAACTTCTGACGGAAGGATGGTTTGCGCCCTATACCGAGGATATGCCACACATTCTTTTTTCTGACACCAAAACATTCACTCAGGTTGCAATCGGATTTATGGTGCAGGAAGGGTTAATCACCATTGATGATAAAATTGCCGATTATTTTCCGGACAAGTTGACAGAAAGCACATCCGAGCACAACAGAAACCTGAAAATCAGGCATCTTCTCATGATGGCAACCGGACATCCGGGCAATGAAGTTCACGCGCGCGGAAAATTTTCGGACGAAGAATATGATAAACTGAAAGATTTTTTCCATTCGGAAAAAATTGCAGAGCCGGGAACAGTATTTCAGTATGAGAATATTGCAAGCTATGTGTTGTCAAATCTTGTGTCCAGACTTACAGGCAAAAACATTGTGGATTATTTAACTCCACGCTTTTTGGACCCTCTCGGCATCACTGTTGATTATTATTCTGCGGACGAAAATGGCGTCTGTATGGGATATTCGGGATTCAGAATCACACTCGAAGCACTTGCAAAAGTGGGACAGTTTTTCCTGAATGAAGGAAACTGGGAAGGTAAACAGATTCTGCCCAAAGAATGGTGCAGGCAGGCGACGGCCAAGCATACCGATTGCAAAGGTCCTTGCGGACCGGACTGGGACCAGGGATACTGCTGGCATATGTGGCGCGGACAGCATAATACGGCGCGTCTTTGCGGTGCTTACGGGCAGATGTGTGTTATTGCACCTGACCTTGACCTCATTTTTGCCACCAATTCGGGGGCGAATTATAACAGACTTCAGTACATACTTAATAATTTCTACGAAAATGTTATGCTGAAAGTCAGCAATGAACCGCTGGAAGAAAATCCGCTTGGAAACATCAAACTGGAAAATAAAATATCCAAGCTGAAACTGCAGAATATTTTTGCACCGCTTACGCCAAGAGTAAATGAGCTTGACGGCAAAGAACTGTATTTTGAAAAAGCACTTTCTTATGACAGCATAAAACTTGATTTTACAAATGAAGTTTGTAAAGTAACCTTGTCAGGCGATAAGACCATTTCCTTTGATGCGGGACTTTCAGAGCCTGAAGAAACTGCTGTGGATTGTGGCGGATTTATCACTATAGATCAGGACAAACGCGAAGTGTTTTCCGCATCGGCATATTTTGATAATGAAGGCAATTTTAAAATTACAGCGAGAATTCTGGAAACTGTTACAATTCTCAAAATTGAAGTTAAAGCAGATAACAAAGTAAAAATTTATACACGCAGAGGAAGTTTGGGTGACTAATAATATTTTAATAAGATTAGGAGAGAAAATTATGGCAAAGTATTTTGAAAGAGTTACTCCCGAATCATGCGGAGTAAGCAGCGAAGACATTCTCAGAATGGTTGAGGGCATGGAGGATATGCCCGAACTTAGAGAAATGCACAGTTTTATGCTTGTAAGACACGGCAAAGTTCTGGCTGAAGGCAGTTTTGCTCCTTACACAATTGAAACACCTCACGCTATTTTTTCTGACAGTAAAACATTCACACAACTTGCAATCGCTTTTATGATTCAGGAAGGTCTTGTTACCGTAGATGATAAAATAGCAGACTATTTCCCTGACAAAAAAGTATCCGACTACAACAAAAAACTGACAATACACAACCTGCTTTCCATGGGTTCCGGTCACGTAGTACCACCGGTTAATCTTGGTGAAATACTTGGCTGTGGTGATGACAAGGTTCAGCAGTTTTTACTTACTGAAAACAAATCGGAACCGGGATTATTTATGTACGAAAACAACTGCAGTCTGGTTCTTTCAAATATTGTCTCAAGAGTTACAGGCAAAAATATTATAGAATATTTAGAGCCCAGATTCTTAAAACCGCTTGGAATTAACATTGTAAGTTATATGGCTGATGAAAATGGCGTATGCCTTGGCTGGACAGGTGTCAGAATCACACCCGAAGACCTTGCAAAACTTGGTCAGTTCTTCTTAAATAAAGGAAAATGGGAAGGCAAACAGCTTCTTTCTGAAGAGTGGTGCGAAAAAGCAACATCCAAACAGATTGAATGTGACAACCCCACAGGTCCCGACTGGATGCAGGGTTATGCTTACCAGATGTGGAGAGGCAGATTCAACACAGCCCGTATCTGTGGTGCATACGGTCAGGGTTGCGTAATTGCTCCCGACCAGGATCTTCTTTTCATCTATAACTCCGGAACAGACTATGACAAAATTCAGGCTATGATGAACAACTTCCTTGATAATGTCTTCTTTAAACTGAGCGACGAGCCACTTCCGGAAAATAAAGAGGGAAATGAAAAACTTGCAAACAAAATCAAATCCCTTAAACTTCATGATAATTTTGCACCTGTTTCTGACCGTGCAAAAGAAATTGACGGAAAAGAGTTCACATTTGAACCCGTTCTCGGTTACAACAGCATAAAGGTTGACTTTAACGGAGATGTGTGCAGAGTAACTGTTTCAGGAGAAAAAACAATCTCCTTTGATGCAGGTCTTACTGAAATAAAAGAATCCTATGTTGAAGACGGATGCTTTATCGGTGTAGACCCCGGCAACGAAGCTACACTTTTCACATCAGCTTGTTTTGACAAGGATGATAATTTCATCGTTACTGCAAGAGTCTTCCAGACAGCAACAATCCTCAAAGTGGAAGTTACAAAGGACAACACTCCAAAATTCTACACAATCCGCGGTAAAGCAGGTTAATAAACCCAAAAAAAACCTCTGGTTATCCAGAGGTTTTTCTTTTTATAATGCAAGTCCTGAACGGAACTGACTGTTATAAAGATTTGCGTAAAATCCGTTTTTGGCGATAAGTTCGTGATGACTGCCACGCTCTACAATTTCGCCACCGTCTATTACAAGAATAACATCGGCGTTTTTAATTGTGCTGAGTCGGTGAGCAATAACAAAGTTGGTTCTGCCCTCCATAAGCACCCCGAGTGCCTGCTGAATTTTAAGCTCTGTTCGGGTGTCAATTGATGAGGTTGCCTCATCAAGAATAAGCACAGGAGGTTTTGAAAGCATAGCCCGCGCTATTGCAAGAAGCTGACGCTGACCCTGCGATAAATCCTGACCGTTATCTGACAAAACAGTATCATATCCATTCTCAAGTTGGGTGATAAATGAATGAGCCCCAGCTTTTTTTGCGGCTTCAATTACTTCCTCGTCAGTAGCGGATGGTCTGCCATATTTGATGTTGTCAAACACACTTTCCGAAAAGAGATATGTGTCCTGAAGAACCATACCTATGCTTCCGCGCAGACTGTCACGTGTGATTTCATAAATGTTTTTGCCGTCAATTGTGATGCTGCCACTGTCAATATCATAAAATCTGCTGAGCAGACTTATTATTGTTGTTTTGCCTGCACCTGTCGGACCGACAATCGCAATTGTCTGCCCGGGGCTTGCATCAAAAGTGGCGTTTTTCAGAACCGGCTTTCCGGGAATATATGAAAAAGTAACATTGTTAAGGCTTATATTACCTTTCGGAGCGGAAAGAGC
>JAZOQS010000028.1:0-4879 GCA_045656205.1 Clostridia bacterium
GGTGATGTTCTGACTTTAATCTGCGCATTTATATTCTCCTGTCACATAATTACAATAGATAAGTTCTCTCCGAAAGTGGACGGAGTAAAACTCTCCTTTCTCCAGTTTTTCGTTTGCGGCGCGCTCGGACTTATTTACATATTCTTATTTGAAGAGCCGCAGCTTGAGCCTATTTTAAACTGCTGGGTAGCAATCGGATACGCGGGCGTGTTCTCCTGTGGCGTGGGTTATACACTGCAGATTGTCGGTCAGAAATACACAGACCCTACATCAGCATCAATTTTAATGAGTTTAGAGTCGGTTTTTGCCACACTTGCAACAGTTATTCTCGTGGCACTGGGCTGGAATCTCACAGGCGGGCAGCTTACAGCCAAAGAAATTATAGGCTGTGTGCTTATGTTCGGAGCAATTCTTCTTGTTCAGCTGCCTGAAAAGAAAAAGGGCTGATATTGTCAAAAATTGTCTTGACAAGCACATATGTGCTTTGTTAAAATAAAAATAATGATGTGAACGGATTCACAAAAGAAATTAATTAGGAGGAGTTTAAAATGAAAATTTTAAACAAAAAGAACGCTCTGTCTTTCTTCCTTACCCTTATTGCAGTTTTTGCAACCTCTATGATTGCATTTGCTGAAGGTGAAGACGCAGCAGCGGTGAGCAATTACTATGCAACTTTCTGGGCAATGGTTCCGCCCCTTGTTGCTATTGCACTTGCTCTTATCACAAAAGAAGTTTATTCATCACTGTTCATCGGTATCGTGCTCGGCGGTTTGCTTTCTGCCAACTGGCACCCGGTAGCTGCTCTTGACAATGTTATTAATGCAGGTCTTATTGAAGCAGTTTCCGGCACAGCAGGTATATTTATATTCCTGGTAATACTCGGTGCAATGGTTGCTCTTATCAACAAAGCCGGTGGCTCTGCCGCTTTCGGACGTTGGGCTGAAACTCACATCAAGTCCCGCGTTGGTGCTATGTTTGCAACCTTTATCCTCGGCGTACTTATCTTTATTGACGACTACTTCAACTGTCTCACAGTAGGTTCTGTTATGCGTCCTGTTACAGACAGTCACAAAGTATCCCGTGCAAAACTTGCGTTCCTTATTGACGCAACAGCTGCTCCTATCTGTATGATAGCTTCTGTTTCATCATGGGCTGCTGCAGTTTCCGAGTTCGCTGAAGGCACAGGTCTTTCAGGTATCGAACTTTTCGTTCGTGCAATCCCCTACAACTTCTATTCACTTTTAATGATCGTGTTCGTAGTTGCTATTATCTTCATGAAATTCGATTACGGCCCGATGAAACTTCACGAGCTTAACGCTATGACAAAAGGCGACCTTTACACAAGTGGCAGTGACGATGTTGAAAAAGGCGAAGATGTTGAATTTAATCCCAAAGGCAAAGTTATCGACCTTATCTTCCCCGTTATCGTTCTTGTTGTAGTTTCAATTCTTGGTCTGCTTTATGTTGGCGGATACTTTGCCGGAGATGACTTTATCACAGCATTCGGTAATACAGACGCAACAGTAGGTCTCCCGTGGGGTGCACTTGTTGCTCTTATCGTAACAATAATCTACCTCATCGCAAGAAGAATTATCAGCTTCAAAGACGCTATGGCAGCTATTCCTGCCGGCTTTAAAGCAATGGTACCTGCTATTATGATTCTTACATTCGCAACAGCTCTTAAGAATATGACAGGTCTCCTTGGTGCAGCTGATTATGTTGAAGTTCTTATGAACTCTGCTGCTGCAGGTCTTGCAAACTTCCTTCCCGCTATCATATTCCTTGTTGCATGTGTACTTGCTTTCTCAACAGGTACATCCTGGGGTACATTCGGCATCCTCATCCCCATCGTTGCAGCAATCTTCGATCCTACAAGCGAACTTATGATTATCGGTATGTCAGCTTGTCTTGCAGGTGCAGTTTGCGGTGACCACTGCTCACCTATTTCGGACACAACAATCATGTCCTCTGCAGGTAGCCAGTCCAACCACGTTAACCACGTTTCAACTCAGCTTCCCTACGCCATCACAGTAGCTCTGATTTCCTTCGTGGTATACGTTCTTGCAGCATTCATCCAGAGTGCATACATCCTGCTTCCTGTTGGTATCGTACTCACAATCGGTACACTCTTTGTACTCAAAGCAGTTACAAAAAATAAACAGGCATAATTAAAACATAAATAATCTAAGCGGATATGTGAAATTCACATATCCGCTTTTTTTACTTCCCTATAAACATCTGAGTCCAGTAATTTCCTCCTGCAACATAGCCTACGCCGATTCTGGTAAAGGAAGGGTTTAATATATTTTTCCGGTGACCTGCCGAGTTCATCCAGGCATTTACCACCGCCTGCGGGGTTTTCTGCCCCATAGCTATATTTTCTCCCGCGCTTTTATATGTAATCCCAAAGCTTTTCATCATCTGATAAGGCGAGCCGTAAACAGGACTTGTATGGGAAAAATATTTGTTATCTTTCATATCCTGCGATTTATAGCGCGCAACTCTGGAAAGCTCCCAGTCTGCCGTCAGCTTACTAAGCCCATTTTGCACCCTTTTTTCATTTACCAGTCTTATTACCTCATTTTCGTAATTTGTAACGGTGGAATCCACAGTAGGTATGTTAAGAATCTGACCGGGATAAATCAGATTTGGGTTTGGAATCTGGCTGTTCGCATTTCTTATTTCGCTCAGCCCCACCTCGTATCTGACAGCTATCTTCCACATTGTATCCCCCGCCACAACCTTATGCGTTGTAGCAGCCGATGCACCTGTTGCAAACGGCAAAGACAACACCGCGCCCATTGCCGCCGATAATATTAACTTTTTCATATTATGTATTACCTCCGTAATTTTTCGCCTTGTTCGGCACTTCATAAGTATAACACATTGGTTTACATAATACAAATGTAATTGTAGGAATATCAGGCAGTATATAACAAAAAATCCACGCTGTTAGCGTGGATTTTTTTATGGTGTTATGGTTATTTCTGCAAATTTTAAAACTGCTTTTTCGGCGGCAATTTCTTTATCAAAGCTCTGCAGTTTCATTTTTATTTTCCTTCTATAACTTCATCAGAAATCTTTGAATATATAAACTTCTGGCTTTTATAAAGCCCGAATTTTCCCGACATCATATAGCTTACACCACAAGCTATTGCAAAGAACACAAGTCCTTCCGCTCCAAAAACCTCAACCGACAGAATAAGCGACGCCACAGGGCAGTTTACAACTCCGCAGAAAAGCGCCACAAAGCCGATTGCCGCACCAAATCCGGGGTCGATGTCTAAAAGAGCTCCCGCCACGCAGCCGAATGTTGAGCCGACAAAAAATGCCGGAACAATTTCACCGCCTTTAAATCCTGCCGCAATGGTTATCGCGGTAAATATTATTTTAATCGCAAAGGCTTCCCATCTTGCATCACCGGATATTGCACGGGTTATGACGTCCATTCCCGCTCCGTTGTAATCGTAAGTGCCAAGAATAACTGTAAGTAACACAATCAGTGTTCCACCGGCAAAAGCTCTCACAAAATTATTCGGTACAAGCTTTTTCATATAATGCTCACATTTGTGAATCGCCGTGCAAAATGCAATGCTCACCACCGCACACAAAAGCGCCAGAATGATTATTTTAATTGTTCCCTGCAGCGACACGGTTTCCGTGACAGCAAGGCTGAAATGCACAGGATGAAGCCCTGCCATAAGAGCGATACGGGACGCAACAACCGCCGAAATTATGCAGGGCACAATCGCCGCATAATGCATAACTCCTATGCTGACAACTTCAATGGCAAAAAATGCCGCTGTCATGGGTGTCCCGAAAAGTGCCGCAAAAACTGCACTCATCCCTGCCATAACGATAATATGTATATCGTTTTTATTCAGTTTAAACAGTTTTCCTACATTATATCCGATGCTTCCGCCAAGCTGAAGTGCCGCGCCCTCTCTGCCTGCCGAACCGCCCAGCAGATGGGTTATAACGGTGCTGACAAAAATAAGAGGAGCCATCACAAGCGGAACCTTTTCTTCTCTTGCCGCCGCCTCTAAAACGCGGTTTGTGTCAATGTGCCCCTTTTTTCGGGCAAGCCAGTATATACCCGCTATGGCAAGTCCGCCAACCGGAAGAAGATATATAATCCATAAATTCTCCGTTCTTATTTCCGTCGCATAATCAATTGCAATATGAAACGCACTGCCGATCACTCCGCCCAGAATCCCTACAACAACCGCCAGAACCATCCACTTTGCAAACGCTTTTATATAACTCAGTAAAATCAAAATATCATCTCCTGTCGATTATGTATTATAGCACCGCAAAACAAAAATTGCAATAGAAAAAAGCCTCTCGAGGAGGCTTTTTATCATATTTTTTCCATATAATCAAGACCATCGTCCGATTTTTTAATTCTCATTACAAAGTCAAATTTATCAACTTCGGTACACATAAAGAAATCCTTTTCGTGGAAAACATCTATAACAACTGTTGTACCGGTAGCTTGTTTTGCTCGGTCTATCATATGTAAAATCTTAATATCCATTTTTCCCTGATGAGACTATAATATTTCTTTACTGTCCAATACTATTGTAAACGGTCCGTCATTTACAAGAGAAACTTTCATATCTGCACCGAAAATTCCGGACTGGGTATTTTTAAAAAGCTCTCTGCATCTTGTCAGAATATGTTCATAGAGTTTTTCCGCCATTTGGGGGCCTCCCGCATTTGTAAAACTGGGTCTGTTACCCTTTTTGCAGTCAGCATACAGCGTGAACTGGGAAACAACTAAAACTTCCCCGCCGACCTGGTCTATACTTAAATTGGTTTTGCCATTTTCATCTTCAAAAATACGAAGTCTTGCAATTTTTTCTATCATTTTATCGGC
>JAZOQS010000029.1:0-3261 GCA_045656205.1 Clostridia bacterium
GTTTGAATTCTGTTTTTTCCGTTATTGTGTGGGGCGTAATTTCTCCGGTTGTCTGATTTGTAACCGGAAGTGCAACCTTTTTTCCGTCTGCAAAGGATCGTATTATTATATCTACGGTATCGGTTTCATTGCCGAGAGGCATATATACCATAATCAGGTTTGCATTTTTGTAAATATCAGTTTCAAGAAAATTCAAAGAGGCGGCGGCACTTTTTGCCGCCACCTCCGATTTAATCATTTCTCGTCTGTTTTTTTTATTTGTCTCGCGAATTAAATTCTTCATCAGATTTTAAATATTCCGAATGCATCAAGTACGGATGAAACAAGGATAAGAACAATGCAAACCGGAGCAAGATATTTAATTACAAACACAAACAGATTTTTTCTCTTGAACTTGCCGGAAATTTCAATTTCTTCAGCAACTGCTTTGGGTTTGATAACATAACCGACGAATATACATGTGAAGAATGCAACAACAGGCATAAGCACACTGTTACTGATAAAGTCAAAGAAATCGAGGAACTGAAGTCCGATAATCTTAATTTCAGCCCACATTCCGTAACCAAATGAAGACAAAAGTCCAAGAGCTACAGACACAGCAAATACGATAAGGCAGGAAAGTTTTCTGCCAACACCAAATTTATCACATACAATTGACACGACTGTTTCCATAAGGGAAATGGAAGATGTAAGAGCTGCGAAAAGCACAAGCAGGAAGAATGCAATTCCTACAAACTGACCGCCTGCCATAGTTTCAAAAACTTTAGGCAGAGTTACAAACATAAGGCTGGGACCTTTGCCGAGTGCTTCGGGCGTTCCGCCGGAAAATGCAAATACTGCAGGAATAATCATAAGTCCGGCAATAAATGCTATGCCTGTGTCGAAAATTTCAATCTGTGAAACTGAAGACTCAAGGTTAACATCTTTTTTCATATATGAACCGTATGTAATCATAATGCCCATCGCAAGTGACATTGAGTAGAAAAGCTGACCCATTGCCGCAAGAACTGTTGTTGCGGAGAATTTTGAAAAGTCAGGCATCAGATAGTATTTAACACCTTCAAGTGCTCCGGGCATACAGATTGAATATATGGCAATAAATATTGAGTGTGCCACGAGAACAGGCATCATAATTTTACTTACCTTTTCAATACCTTTTTCAACGCCTGCAAGAACAATAAGTGCAGTTGCTCCAAGGAATATCATAAACCACAGAACAGGGCTGCCCGTCTGGGAAATGAAATTACCAAAATATGCATCGGTTGCCGCATCTGCCATTCCGCCGCTGATGAAAGCATAGAGATACTTTGTAACCCAGCCGCCGATAACCGAATAGTACGGAAGAATAATAACCGGAACTATAGCTGCAAGGTATCCTATGAATGCATATTTTTTATTAAGTGATTTAAACGCTTCAATTGAGCTGAGGCCTGTTTTTCTGCCGATGGAAATTTCTGCAGTCATAAGCGCATAGCCGAATGTAACCGCAAGAATTATATACACAAGCAGGAATATACCACCGCCGTATTTTGCTGCAAGATATGGAAATCTCCAGATATTCCCCAGACCAACCGCCGAACCTGCTGCTGCAAGAACAAACCCGAGTTTGCCTGTGAAACTGCTTCTTTTTTCGTTTGTCATTTAAGTTTTCATCCTTTCGTGATTTTTGCGCACGGCATAAAAACCGTTACAAATATGATACCATATATTACTTTTTCTGTCAAGAAATTCAAGGATTTATCAAATAAAAATCCAATTTTACGGATATACTAAATTACAATATTTATCTTCAGAAAGAAGGCTTTTTTTGTGAGTAAATTCAAATCCCTTTACATGACCATACTCGGCTCTGCAATGGTGGGTTTTTCCGTAGCAGTTTTTCTGACTCCTAACAAAATAGTCGGAGGCGGGGTGTCCGGAATGGCAACCATACTTTATCAGGTGTTTGGCACGCCGCAGGGGCTGACTTATGCAGTAATAAATCTTATTTTACTTATCATTGGTTACAAATCTCTCGGCAGAAAATTCACCTTAAGCACCTTTATGGCGGCAGGACTCACTTCTTTTTTTGTGCAGATTTTTTCTTATATCCCTCATATTATAGACAATGTTGTTCTCGCCTCACTTTTCGGCGGAACACTTTTCGGATTCGGACTTTGCGCGACATTTATAGTTGGGTCATCAACAGGAGGAACAGATATTTTAGGAAGACTTTTGCAAACAAAATATCCCAACCTTTCTATCGGGAAACTACTTATGATTGTGGACGGAATTATAATTCTGATATCGCTTCTTGTATTTAAAAATTTCGAGCTTACTCTTTTCGGCATACTTTCCCTTTTCGTTTCCTCCTATTCTCTGGACTGGCTGATAAGGAAACTCAATATATCCAAAATGGCTTTTGTTATTACTGATAAGGGCGAAGATATTGCATCCCATCTTGTATCAACCTCTCCCCGCGGTGTTACTGTTATAAAAGCTACCGGAGCTTACAGCCGTGCTAACAAGAGCATTTTATTCTGCGCGCTCAAAGAGCGGGAAATTGTACAGTTTCAAAACAAAATCCTTTCCATAGACCCATCCGCATTTATTGTTTATTCCGAATCACAGCAAATTATGGGTAATGGGTTTTACATTTACAGATAAGAAAACAGCTGCCCTGTCGGACAGCTGTTTTTTATTATTTGAATTTTACAAATCCGTAGCTTTCAAGGATTCGGAAATACTGTGCAAGTCTTTCATATAGCGGATTTGCTTTTTCTCCGAATTTCTCTTCAACCAGCTTGCCGATTTCAATTATATCCTTCTCTCCATCGATAACCGGCCAGACAAAACTGCCCGTTTCATCAAGATGGACATAACTGATTTTCGGCTTTTTAAAAAATTTCTGCGCCAATTTGTTGAAAAAACCTTTATTTTCTATCTCAAGTGTTACTTTACCTTCGTCATCCGTTGTCCATTTAAGGTCTGCGCGGACGGGGATTTTTTCAAGATAGTTTTCCGATATTACGTTTTTCTTTTTCATTATTTAGCTCTTTTTTTCCAGATGGAGAATTTAAGCACTGTAAGAATGATGATTGCAAAGAGAACAAGGCCTCCGATATCTGCTACTGCAGCAGGAATGCCAAATCTTGCAGAAAGGTCGAAGATAGAGTCTATTCCGAATACCGCAAGAAGTGCAAGGAGAATACCAACAATACCTTCACCTGCTATCATACCGGAGCAGAAAAGGATACCATCGTTAACAATTGCTTTCTTCTC
>JAZOQS010000030.1:0-4890 GCA_045656205.1 Clostridia bacterium
CAGTCCGCTGACAAATTGTGATGATACGCTTCCGTTCATGATAAAATCGCCACCGGTCAGTTTCCCGGACACTTTTAAAGTGTCAGATGTGGGTCTTGAAAAGACAATTCCGTGAGCCTCAAGTTCCTCTTTTAAAGGGGAAAGGGGACGGTCGGGAAGTCTGCCGGACATTTTAAATGTCGAATCCGTTCCGAGCGCCGCAACCACACTTATCATAAACCGAAGAGTTGAACCGCTTTCGCGACAGTCAAGCAGAGTGCATTGCTTCGGAATTGTTATGGGAACAACGGTGAACTTGCCGTCATTATATGAAATTTGAGCGCCGAGAGCATTAAGACAGTCGGCGGTTGCGAGAATGTCGTCCGACAGACTGTCACAATAAATGGTGCAAGGGCTGCCCGACAGTGCGGCGCAAATAAGCATGCGGTGAGCCTGAGATTTGGAAGCTCTTGCCGCGACTGTTCCTTTCATATCCGATGGATAAACTGTTACTTTCATATTCTGCCTTTCTCAACAAAGTCCTGCCAAAATAAAGTCGGAAATTTCATTTACAGGATGTTTTTTTAAAATACATTTGCCCGTTTTTTCGGGGAGAACAAGAGTTATCAGGTTACCCTTGCGTTTTTTGTCATTTTCAATTACTGATGCTATTTCGCTATCTTTAAAAGAAGTTTCTGTGGGCAGTGAAAATGCCTTTAACAGACTTATTGTGTCCTCTGCACAAGTTTCATCACAAAGACCTTTATTTTTGCAGGTTCTTGCCATGATTGCCATACCTGCGGCAACGGCACTGCCGTGAGTTACAGTAAAATTACTTAATGTTTCAATAGCGTGACCTATGGTGTGACCATAGTTTAAAAGCTGACGGACACCGCCATCAAATTCATCTGCTGAAACAATGTCGCTCTTTATCTGGATGCATTTTGAAATTACATACTCGCGGTCGAAATTCTCGCCCTTTTCTTTAAGATGAGTAAACAAATCAAAATCTTTTATAAGAGCGTATTTTATTATTTCCGCACAGCCGTCTGTGAAAAATTCCTTTGAGAGAGTTTTGATAAGGCTGTAATCACAAATTACTATATCAGGCTGATAAAATGCACCGCAAAGATTTTTACCTGCATCAAGGTCAATGGCGGTTTTTCCGCCAACGGACGAATCCACCATTGCAAGAAGAGTGGTGGGAATCTGCAGATATTTTATTCCGCGAAGATAACTTGCCGCAGCAAAACCTGCAAGGTCGCCCACAACTCCGCCACCAAAAGCAACAATGGCATCCGCCCTTGTAAGCTTATTTTCTGCAAGGAAATTGAGCAGTGCGGCATATGTGGTAATGTTTTTGCTTTTTTCACCATGCTCAAAAACAAACTTTACCGTTTCATATTTGCCAACAAGAATTTTTATTAATTTGTCGCCGTAAAGACGGTCAACATTATCGTCAGTAACTACGCAGATTTTTCCTGAAGGAAAAACTTCAGAAATAAGCTCTGCAATGTTGTCAAAAAGGTTGTCACCAATATAAATATTATATTTTTTTGAGGTGTTAACAGTAACGGTTTTCATCAGCCGTCAACCTCCTTTTTCCTTCTGCGTCCTTCGTCAAGAATTTTTACAAGTGTTTCTCTGTCGCCGGTTTCAATAGCTCTTTTGTATTCGGTCAGACTGCCGATGAGAAAATCAATTTCCTCCACCAGATGTTTGCTGTTACCTAAAAACAGGTCTGCCCACATCTCGGGATTGAGCCATGCAACCCTGGTAAGGTCTTTATAGCTGCCTGCCGAAATTCCTTTGTGATTAAGCGCAGACGGGCTTTTAATGTAAGCGTTTGACACAACGTGAGCAAGCTGAGATGTGAATGCTATTATCCGGTCGTGTTCGTCAGCAGTGGTTATGGAAATGTTACCGAATTTAACGGGAGCAAGGAGATGCTTTATTTTGTCCAAAAGGAATATATCGTTAAAATCCGGTGGAACGATAACCATGGGGGCATCGTCAAACAGGTCCTCGCGGGCATATTTAAGTCCTGCTTTGTGAGTTCCTGCCATAGGATGGCCGCCAACAAATGTAAATCCATATTCCTTAGCAAGTGCAAATCCAAAATCACATATTTCCTTTTTTATGCCAAGACAGTCTATAACAATGGCGTCTTTTGAAATGTAGGGAGCTTTTTCGGAAAGAAAAGCTTTTGCACCACCGGGATATACTGCGATAAATAAAACATCGCAGCTGCCAATGTTGTCTGTGGTAAGGGTTTCGTCTATTGTATCGGAAATGAGCGCAAACTGGTTTATAGTTTCATCTGAATCAAATCCAAATACGCGACAGTTTTCGTCACGTTTGTAGGCTTTGGCAAGAGAGCCACCTATAAGCCCAAGTCCTGCTATACCAATAATCATTCGCAAATCACCTCGCGGATTTTAAATACTCGTTTTGCCACATCATCAAACTGCTCGGGAGTGAGTGACTGTGCACCATCACAGAGCGCATGAATGGGGTCGTTGTGAACTTCTATCATAAGTCCGTCAGCGCCGGCTGCAACTGCCGCAAGAGCCATGGGTTTTACAAGCTTTGCAACACCTGTGGCGTGGCTTGGGTCAATTACAATGGGAAGATGAGTAAGTTCACGAAGCATTGGAACAGCTGACAAATCAAGAGTGTTTCTTGTGTATGTTTCAAATGTTCTTATTCCACGTTCGCACAAAATTACGTTCTGATTACCCTCGGACATAATATATTCCGCGCTCATCAGAAATTCCTTTAAAGTATTTGCAAGACCTCTTTTTAAAAGAATTGGTTTATTTGTTTTACCAAGTTCTTTTAAAAGGTCAAAGTTCTGCATATTTCTTGCGCCTACCTGAATCATATCTGCATGCTCAAACAGAGGCAGGTGGTTGGCGTTCATAATTTCAGTACAGAATGGGAGACCGGTGTCAAGTTTTGCTTCATATAAAAGTTCAATTCCGTCTGCTTTAAGACCCTGGAAATCGTAAGGGGAGGTGCGGGGCTTGAATGCACCACCACGAAGAATTGTTGCACCTGATTTTTTAACAGCCTCTGCAACTTCTATCATCTGTTCGCGGGATTCTACCGAGCAGGGACCGGCAATAATCGCGAAATTCCCACCGCCGATTTTCACTCCCGAAACGTCAACAACGGTGTCATCGGGATGGAATTTTCGGTTGCACTGTTTAAATGGCTCGGAAACCCGCTTTACCGATTCAACTATATCGAGATTGCCCAGAAGTTCAATGTCGATTTTACTTGTGTCACCGATAAGACCTAAGATTGTATATTCGCTGCCCTCAACAATATGGGGAACAATTCCCTGACCTTCAAGCCAGCTTATCAGATTGTTTTTCTGCTGAACGGTTGCGTTTGATTTTAGTACTGCTATCATGGGTATACTTCCTTTCAAAAAGAAAAGCTGCACAGTAATCTGTGCAGCTAAAAAACATTCTAACTTTGGTATAAAGAATATGACTGTTTTTTATTTTACGCAACACAAATTACTACCGGCATTTGTAAAAAAGCGGTAATAAAAGTAAAAATATGCGTTGCTGAAAAACGATTTACTAGCCATTTTCTTTCTCCTTTTTAAAGTTTAAAGACATTATACTACTTCAAAAATAGTTTGTCAATAGTTTTTTTATCTCTCTTCGCGGAAATAAGCAAGACCCAGACTCTGCGGAGGCTGATTTTCTTTCTTGTTACGGATGCTTGTGATGATAAGCACAATGATTGTTACAAGGTAGGGAAGCATATTAAACAGAGCAACAGAGCTTCTGCTGATTCCGGAAATATAGTTGTAAGCAATATAAAGACCACCGAAAATTATGGAGCCTAAAATACTGAAACTTGGTTTCCACAGTGCAAAAATAACAAGCGCAATAGCAAGCCAGCCACGGTCGCCGAATCCACCATTTGTCCAGGAACCGCCTGTGTAGTCCATAATGAAATAAAGACCGCCAAGCCCTGCTATCATACCACCTATAACGGTAGCAAGATATTTATACTTTGTAACATTTATACCTGCAGCATCCGCAGTTGCGGGGTTTTCACCAACAGCTCTTAAATGAAGCCCTGTGCGGGTGCGGTTTAAAAACCAGGTGGCAATAATGGCAATGATTATAGCAAGGTAAACTAAAAAACCGTAGTTTAAGAAAATCTCACCAAACCAGCCGAGGTTTTTTGCAAAGGGGAGAGTAACTTTAAAACAGTCAGCACTTGCTTTAACGGAAATGTTACCGCCATTACCAACAATCTGTGTGAGCGAACCGCCAAAAAAGTCACCAAAACCTACACCGAATGTTGTAAGGGCAAGACCTGTTACATTCTGGTTAGCACGGAGAGTGATTGTTAAAAAACTGTAAATAAGGGCTAAAAGTCCCGAACCGATAAGGGAACAAAGAAGCGGAATAATAATGCATAAAGCGGGGTTTGGAACTTCAACTGCCTGCTCATAAAGATATGCACCGATGATACCGGCACTTCCGCCCACATACATTATTCCGGGGATACCGAGATTGAGGTTACCTGATTTTTCGGTGATAATTTCACCTGTTGAACCAAAGAGGAGAGGAATACCTTGAACGATTGCTTTGTTTATAATTGTTGCAAACATTATTTTACCTCCTCCTTATGTTTTCTTCTGAAACTGAGTTTATACTGAACAAAGAATTCACTGCCGATTATGAAGAATAATATTATACCGGTAATAATGTCGGCAATACTTTCATTAAGCTGGAAAGCAGTTGCAATTTCGCCTGCACCACGGTCGAGAAAGACTATTAAAAATGAGGTGAGAACCATAAAACCGGGGTTGAATTTTGCAAGCCATGATACCATGATGGCAGTAAATCCCATACCGCCTACAATTGCAGTGTTTATTGT
>JAZOQS010000031.1:0-2441 GCA_045656205.1 Clostridia bacterium
TCTTCTTTGTGCGGTTTCTCGTAAAACACAAAATGGTTTCCGCCTATCGGAACGAGATATCCTTTATCAACGAGATTGTGGAACTGGTCGTGATAGGTGGAGCGAGCCATACCTATTGCCTGCCGTACCGCGGCGGGAGAAAGTGCAAAAGTATAGTTATCTTTGTTGGATGCCAGATAGAAGTAAAGCATCATGGCATGGGGTGTGAGGTCTCTTGCGGCGGTCTGCCAGTTTTCGTTTTTGATTCCGAGAAAATCACTCTTTGGGGTTTCTCTTTTTACGGTGATGATTCTCTAATTTGGGACTGATACAAGGTTTTGAGTTAATTCAGGCATAATAGCACTCCTTATATATAAATATTAAAAAATGGCTTAAATAAAGGCTTTTTCCTTTATTTTCTATAAAAATTATACCATATTTTTTTAATAAAATCAAAGAAGTGTGACTTTTAACGAGTCTCGTAATCGCTTGAAAACTTGCTCAAAACCCGCTGTTTTTAACTTTCCGCATCTGCGTTTTCGGAAAAGGAAGTTTATGTTTGCGTTGTTGTCCGATTCGTGTTTTCCCCCAGTTCCGTTCCCTTTTGGATGTCGTACATACAATTAAATAAGCAAAAACCCCTGTGGAATTCCACAGGGGTTTTTACTTTGGGATTAGTTATAGAAAAGGGTTGGGAGATTATCTTACCATTACGCGGCCACCGTTTACGCAGATGGTCTGGCCGGTGATATAACGGGAACCTTCGGAAGAAAGGAAAAGAACTGCGGGAACGATATCACGGTCAACTTCACCGAGGGCACCGTCGATGGGGAATTCAGTTTTCAAAGTAGCAAGATGCTGCTGAACAATAGCAGGATCGGTATGTGCAAGCCACTGTTCATACTGAGGAGTTTTTACGATGGGGTTGAAGTTATTGCATCTTACGTTGCTTTCAGTACCCCATTCAGCAGCAATGGTTCTGGTCCAGGTAAGGATTGCGCCTTTGGAGGAAGCATAGATACCATCGCCTGCGGAACCGATTACACCGGTATCGGAAGCAAAGTTGATGATGGAACCTTCGGTGCCATTTTTCTTGAAGATTTTATATGCTGCCTGGTCAACAAAAACAGTACCTTTGAAGTTAACAGCAAAGATTCTGTCGATATCTTCTTCAGAAGCGCCTTCGCAGGTTGCTGCAACGGTGATAGCTGCTGCATGGCAAAGAACATCTGCTCCGCCGAGGATTTCTTCTGCTTTTGCAAAGAATTCGTCAACTTCAGCTTTGCTTGCAATATTGCAATGGAAATAAGTTGCTTTTCCGGAAACGCCTTCCTGTGCGTTTGCTTCAGCTTCAACAGCTTTGCCGTTTTCATCGTTTACGTCGCAGAAGACAACGTTTGCGCCTGCGCGTACATAACCTTTAACACAACCTGCGCCAATACCGCTGCCGCCGCCGGTGAGGATAATTTTTTTGTTAGAAAGATCCATTTACTTTTTCCGTCCTTTACGATATAATTTTGTGGGACAAATGTCCCGCACAACTATATTGTAAAGTTTTTAACAGCAATGTAAATAGCAAAAAACCAAACTGCGACATAGGAGGAAAAATGTCCCGTGAAACAGGAAATTACTCTTAACGAAAGCGTTAAAGAAGCGGTTACAACCGCTCTTATCCGAATGATGAAGAATAAGCCAATAGGCGAAATACAAATAAAAGATCTTGTTAAAATTGCCGGAGTAAGCCGTTCGAGTTTTTATCGGAATTTTGAAAGTAAAGAAGACGTGCTGGTAAAATATGCCGAAAAATTCTCTTTAAACTTCGCGAAAAGCCTTGATGATTACAGCTCTCCGGAAGAATTCCTTATTGAAAGATACAGAAGCGTAAAAAAAGAAAAGGACTTTTTCATTGCTCTTAACAAAAACAATCTTGTGTATTTTATTTACAGAAGCATGGACGAAAGTATGACAAAAGGCATCCTTGATTCTTCGCATCTTTCTGAAACCGAAAAAATTTACCAGACTTCAAGAATGATTGGCGGAACAGTCGGAATTATAATTGAATGGATAAACAGGGATTTTAGGGAAAGTGAGGAAGAACTTGCGGCTATGTTTAAAGACATTGTAAGATAAACAAAATTTTTTCTTTGGTTTTTTGATTTAAATGATGGGGTAAACTCTTATGGTTACTGTCTTAAACTCTTTTCCTCCGTATATAAATTAAAAACTCACTTCGTATTAAAGTTGTTAAGAAGTTGTTTGAAAATTATTAGAAAGTTGTTAAAGAGTTGTTATAAAGTTGCTTATAAGCTGTACCGTTTTTGGTAGAACAATGGCCTTGCTTGATTTTATGTCTTGCTTTCTGTTTCTGTTGGTGTTAAGATTCCTTTGGATTACTAATTCGGTATATCCAACTATTGAAAACAGAAAGATCCAATGCCGGTGTCTATAAAATGGCTTAGCGA
>JAZOQS010000032.1:0-3491 GCA_045656205.1 Clostridia bacterium
TAATGTTTTGTGAATTTATCTGCAATTCTTTTGATTTCGGCGAGGGCACTGTCCGACGCTGTGAAAGAGAATAGTTTTTTTATATCACACTCTGTTATGTACTGCATTGCAGAAAGTGCTTCTGTGCTCACGGGGATTTTATCTTCCACCGAGCCGGCACAATCGGAGCAAAGTACACCGCCATATTCAACCGAAAACATATTAAGCCCGGTTATTTCTCCACAGGCTGAGCAGGAGTCAAGCTCTGGGGAAAAGCCAAGCAGGGTAAGGGCTTTAAAGTAGAATACAGCCTCACATTTAATTGCCGGGACAGAAAGATTTGCCATGGCAAAAAGTGAGTTTAAAAGCGTGCGTAAAAGCTGTGGTTGCGGTTCTCCGTCCGGACAAACATATTCGGTGAATTTGAGCATTTTTGCGGCGGCATTTAAAGCGTCAAGGTCGGTTGACAGACCGCTGAAAGTTTCAATTGGTGAAACGTGGGACATTTGATAGCGGTCACCTTTTTTTGTGATTTCAAAGTCACTGTAACAGAAGTTTGAACAGCCGGCGCCGTGCTTTAAACTTTTGCCGCCTTTTGCAACTGCTGATATTTTACCGGTAGTCTCGCCAAGCAGGGTGAGCATCTTGTCGTGCTCGCCAAACGCTACACTCCTGAGAACTATTGCTTTTGTTTTTAACTGGTCCATGAAGGGTGCCGCCTTTCTTGCATGAAAGCTGGTTATATAATAAATAATGGTTTATATTCCCTGAATGAGTAAACATCTGCCACATTAAATCTTTTGTTTCCAATTTCATCGCCTCCAGATGTATCTTGTGCAATGAACCGAAAAATACTTGATTTAATTTTTGGGCGAAAATCCAAAATCTGGTCAGGGAGTGATAATAACACAGGAATGATTGTCTGTGCTGAAAAGTTTTGCCGCCTCATTTGCTTTATCAAGGTCCACCTGACGGATTTTCTCTAAAATTTCTTCGTCAGCTTTTACCTTATCAAGCAGAAGAAGCTGTCTTCCGCAAGAGGACATAAGACTTGAGCAGCTTTCAGATGAAAGCACAAAGCTGCAGGCGAACTGTTTTTTTGCAAATTCCAGTTCTTCCTCGGTTATGCCTTTTTCAGATATATCTGCCGATAGCTCAAGAAGAAGTTTGTGAACCGTTTTTAAATTTTCTTTTCCGCAAGCGGCATAAACCGCAGTATAAGATGCGGTAGTGAAAATATTCGGGCAGGAGTAAACCGAGTATGCAAGGCCGAGTTCTTCACGGATTTTCTGAAAAAGTCTTGAATTTGTGCTGCCGCCGAAAATATTACTTACAAGATTCAGCGCGTATTTTCTGTCATCTGATGACAAGTATCCGGGGAAAGCGAGTGCAACGTGTGCCTGTTCCACAGGTTTTTTTCTTGTCTGGGAAGATGGGGTGAAAAGCGCGGGTGAATTATTGATATTATCGTCACAAGCTAAAACATTTTCAAAAAGTTTTGAAACGTTTTCGGTCAGCCGGTCTTCATCAAACTGCCCGGCAACGGATATGACAATATTATTTCCCGAATAGCGGGTTTTCATATATTCTTTTATAAGCCCGGAAGTAAACTCCGAAACTGTTTTTTCATTTCCCACGATAGGACTTCCGATGGGATGAGAAGGATAGGTCGTTTCGGCAAGAATGTCGTGAGCGAGTTCTTCCGGATTGTCCTCATACATTTTGATTTCTTCAAGAACAACATTTTTTTCGGTGCGGATTGAGTCTTCATCAAAAACTGAATTCAGCACCATATCACTCATCAGCTCAAGCGATACATCGAGGTCTTCGGGAAGAGTGCGCGTATATATGCAAGTGCATTCCCTGTCGGTATAGGCATTGAGTCTGCCGCCGGTCAGTTCGGAAAGGGTTGCAATATCAAGTGCAGATTTGGTTGTTGTTCCTTTAAACAGCATATGTTCTATGAAGTGGGAAATGCCGCGAAAAGCACCATTCTCATAAGCAGAACCGCTTTTTATAAATATACCTGCCGCAACACTTTTTGCATAGGGCAGATGCTGATAAATAAGACGGACACCGCCGGAAAGCGTAATTATTTTAAACATACTTTTCTCCTGAAATAATAAGTTAAAGTTAGTATATCATAAAAAGTGGTTTCAGGCAATTGGTTTTTTAAAAAAACTATTGAATTTGTTAGAGTAGTACTATATAATATAAACAAATATTTAAATTGGAAGTGGTAATATGTATAAGTTCAGCAAAAATGCGGTTGTCTGCTTTTTGGGTGACAGTATAACTGCAAGGGGAAGATGGATTTGCAGAGTGCTTGATTATTACAGACAGGTTCAGCCTGAATGTACTCTCAAGACTTTTAACTGCGGTCGTTCGGGCGGGAATGCTACCGTTGCCGTAAAGCGTATGGTAACAGACCTTTTTCCATACAAGCCCACAGATGTTGTAATTATGTTCGGGATGAATGATGTTTGTCACGAGCTTTATAATTGCGAAAATGTAACAGAGGACATTTTAAAAGAACGTGTACGCGTGATGGAAGAATATGAAAATTCCATGACAACCATTGCCGAGACACTCGATAAAATGGGCATAAATCTTATTTTCTGCACACCGACACCTACCGATGTGGATCAGATAAATCAGGAGCCATATAAACCGGGAACAAAACTTGCACTTCAGTGGGCAAGTCGTATTGTTAAAAAACTTGCCGGAAATTATGGCGGTCACGTGGTGGATTTCCAGTCGGAATTTTCTTATATGATTGATACATTAAGAAAAGAGAACTTAAATAACAATATCGTAGCTGGGGACAGAATTCATCCCACAGAATGCGGTGAAGAGGTTATGGCAAATCTGTTCCTGCGGGCGCAGGGGTTTGACCTTCCGCTTTATGAGAAAATGGAAGAATGGAAAAAAGCGAGTGAAAGACCTTTTTCAGAGCATACCCAGCCAATATATGACCTTTCCATGACTCTCCGTGCACTTGCATTTGTTGAATGGGGACTTCTCCGGGATGCGACAAATGATGAGGAAAAGGAAGAAATACTTGATAAGTGGTATAACGGTCCTGAATCCAATGACTTTTATAAAAGCCGCATAGATATGTACAGAGAAAATATCGGAAAAAAAGAAGAATATATAAAAGAGCTTATAAAAATATCATAATTGAAAAAGCAGAAATCCAATCGGATTTCTGCTTTTTGTTATTCTTCAATCTGAAGTTCCGGATAATTTATATCATAGCGTATTTCATCTAAAATATACTCAAAATCTTCCATTGCTTTACCGTAGTTAACCCAGTCACCCTCTGCCTGGAACTGTTTTGCCTCACTGTATTTATCAAGTGCGGAAACAACAAGGGAATTATACTGGTCTGTTGTTATTTCTTCCTCTTCAGGCTCATTTGCCGAAGGGAGGAAAGAATAGTCTGTCTTTGGAGAGAGTGAAGCAAGCTTGCGGAAAGCGGCAGGCAGGCTTACATCCATTGCAACGGTTTC
>JAZOQS010000033.1:0-5524 GCA_045656205.1 Clostridia bacterium
AAATTCTATCTCATTCCCAATCTTGACGGCGTAAAACAACACGGACTCTGGACAGTTGTTTCTGCAGCTATGGGACAGTCTTTCTTCACACTCAGCCTCGGTATCGGTTCAATTGCAATTTTCGGCAGCTATATCAGCAAAGAAAGAAGCCTTACAGGTGAAGCTGTTACAATTATGTCGCTTGACACACTCGTTGCACTTATGTCCGGTCTTATTATCTTCCCGGCTTGTTTTACATACAACAACGGAGTTACTGCTGATGCCTCAACTGTTGGAGCGGGATTTTTGTTCACAACTCTTTCAAGCATTTTCAATGCTATGCCGGGCGGAAGAATTGTTGGCGCACTTTTCTTTGTGTTTATGATTTTTGCTGCTTTTTCAACGGTTATAGCCGTGTTTGAAAACATTATGTCTTTCTGGCTTGAACTTACAAAAATGAGCAGACGTAAGATTGCAATTATTAACATTGTGCTTATGCTTGTGCTTTCTGTTCCGTGTATTCTCGGATTTACTGTTTGGTCAGATTTCCAGATTGCAGGCAAAGGAATAATGGACCTTGAAGACTTTACTGTTTCAAATGTACTTCTGCCTCTTGGCAGTCTGTTCTATGCTCTGTTCTGTACAACCCGTTATGGTTGGGGATGGGACAAATATATTGCAGAGGTTAATGAAGGTAAAGGTCTTAAATTTGCAAAATGGCTCAGACCATATGTTTCATATGTTCTGCCTCTTATCATTTTAGTTGTATTTATTGTTTCTGTAATTTAAAAATCTATAATTTAAGCGACCCGCGGATTTCTGACGGGTCGCTTAATCAAATCTAATTCGGGAGGGCGGATAAATGAAAACAAATTCATTTATGCAAATGCTGAAATTCACTCTTTTTTCAATATCTGCAGGAATTTTGCAGATTGGTTCGTTTACATTATTTAACGAACTTTTTAAATGGATGTACTGGCCGGCATATCTGACATCTCTTATTTTGTCAATAGTCTGGAATTTTACAGTCAACAGAAGATATACATTTAAATCTGCGGCAAACATTCCGGTTGCAATGGCAAAACTCTTCGGGTTTTATGCGATTTTTACGCCGCTGTCAACCTGGCTTGGTCACCTTGCGGACGGAGCGGGCATAAATGAATATATCGTCCTGATAACTACAATGCTTTCTAATTTTGTTCTGGAATTTTTGTTCTGCAAACTTGTGGTATATAAAAATCAGGAAAATACAAGAGTCTGATCGGAGAATATAAAAGTGAAAATCAAAAAAATCGAACCGCGTTCTTTTGGCGCAAACACATATATAATATATGACGAAAAGTCAAACGAAGCAGCAATGGTTGACCCGGGCGGAATGGCGGATAAACTCATGTCGGAAACGCAGGATGTTAATCTTAAATATATCATTTTAACCCATGCTCATTTTGACCATATCGGCGCACTTGAAGAGGTGGCTGAAAAAACGGGAGCAGAGGTTGTCATTCATGAACTTGAGGCTCATGCACTTACAGACCCGAGATATAACCTGTCCACGCTTGCGGGAGTGCCGGAAAACAAACGCGGCGCTGACATAACAGTAAAAGAGGGCGACCTGATAAAATTAGGGGACACAGAGATTAAATTTATCCATACTCCCGGACATACTCCGGGATGCATGTGCATATTTGTCGGAGATGATGACCTTATCACAGGAGATACACTGTTTTACGGATCAATCGGCAGAACGGATTTTGAGGGCGGAAGCTTTGCGCAAATGAAAGAATCACTTGAGCGTCTTGCCTCATTTGATGATGAAATAACCATTTATCCGGGTCATGGAGAGGAGTCGACAATCGGATTTGAAAAGAGATCAAATCCGTATATGATATGATGAAGTTATATCTGCGGGGACACGGGGCGTCAACCCCAATGTCTGAAATTATTCATGCAGTTACGGGTGAGAGTGTCGTCCGGACAGATTGCCCGGATGATGCTGATGTAATAAGCATTTTTGACGGTGAAAAAATCACCACAATTATTGGTGAAAAAAAGTTTGAAAATGATGTTTTGCCAAGCAATATACGAAATGAAAAGCAAGCTGTCGGTGATGCGGCAAAGCTTGGATTTTATAAACTTTTCGGCAGGATATTGCCCTGGGGGATAATCACGGGTATTCGCCCGAACAAACTTGCCATAGAGTTTGGAGAATTGGGTGAAATGGAAGAATTTAAGGAAAGGTTTATGGTTTCGGATAAAAAAATAAGCCTTTCTGTTATGACGGCAAATACACAAAAAGAAATTAAAAATCAAATTGATGAAAATGATATTTGTGTCTATATAGGGATACCTTTTTGCCCTACAAGATGTAAATATTGCTCTTTTGTTTCAATGCCGATGGGAAAACAGACAAATCTTATAGAGCCTTATGTAGACTGCCTCGTAAAAGAAATGGAATATACTGCAACCCTTGCGAAAAATGCTGGGAAACGTGTCCGAGCACTGTATATCGGAGGAGGAACCCCAACATCACTTGATGAGAAGCAGTTTGAAAAGGTGGTTTCTTCAGCCAGGAAATATTTTTCTGATGACTTGCAGGAATTTACTGTTGAAGCCGGCAGGGCAGATACCATTACAGAAGAAAAACTAAGGAGTGCCTTGAGTGCCGGTATGACGCGCGTATGCATAAACCCACAGACCATGAATGATGAAATTTTAAAAACAATCGGTAGAAAGCATACCGCGGCTGACTTTGAAAATATGTTTAATATGGCAAGAAAGCTTGGAATAAAACATATAAATACCGATGTTATTGCCGGACTGCCGGACGAAACGGAAGAAATGTTTGAAAGAAGTTTTGAAAGATTGCTTGGGCTTCAACCTGATGCGGTTACAGTTCATACAATGTGTGTCAAACGTGCGGCAGACCTTAAAACAGAGAAGTTTAAGAGCTATAACGCAGAAGCTATGGTTGATTTTGCCACACAAACTCTTATGGAAAAAGAATATATGCCATATTACCTCTATCGTCAGAAAGACACACTCTGCGGACTTGAAAACACAGGTTTTGCAAGAAAAGGCAAAGAAAGTTTTTATAATGTTTTCATGATGGAGGATATTGGGACAGTTCTAGGATTGGGAGCCGGAAGCACGACCAAAATCAAAACGGACGGCCCGAATCAGTTCAAGAGAATATATAACTATAAAAATCCGACAGAATATATTTCCGGCTTTGACGAGATTATCAGGAGAAAGAGTGATTACGGTCTGTAATCCACAAGGATAATATCATCACCGATTTTGGTTATGTTATTCCAGGGGATTACATAGTCGTGTGCACCACCGGAAAAAATATTAAGTAGTGCAGAAGGGCCGGGGACAACAATTGCTTCCACCGTGCCCTTTTCAAAATTTATATCCACATCGCTGACAAAACCAAGCCGTTTGCCATCCAAGATGTTTATTACTTCTTTATTTTTAAAATCGGAACTTTTTTTCATATAATCACATCCTTTATAAATGTTTATGCAATAATTGCATAAAACTGCACAAATTATATGGAAAATAAAACAAAAAATTAACGTTCAAACAAAAATAAGAGTATTTTATAGAAAAATGAAGATATAAAAAGGAATAGCGATATATTTTGAAATTTCAGCCTTCTAAAAGGGTTGAATATTTTTCCAATAATTAGTATATTATAGATATGGTTTAGCACTCGACACCCATGAGTGCTAATAAAATGTAAAAATATGTTTAAAAAAGAAAGGTTAAGGAGATAAAATTATGACATTAAAACCGTTAACAGACAGAGTTGTAGTTAAAATGGTTGAAGCTGAAGAAACCACAAAAAGTGGTATCGTTCTTGCTTCTGCTGCCAAGGAAAAACCGCAGATTGCTGAAATCATTGCAGTTGGTCCTGGCGGAATGGTAGACGGCAACGAAGTTAAAATGGAAGTGACCGTTGGTCAGAAAGTAATCGTAAGCAAGTACGCAGGTACAGAAGTTAAGCTTGACAAGGAAGAATATATCATTGTTAAGCAGAGCGACATTCTTGCAGTAGTTGAATAATAATATCAGGAGGAAACTAAAATGGCTAAACAGATTTTAAGTGCAGAAGAAGCAAGACGCGCACTCGAGCGCGGCGTAAACACTCTTGCAGATACAGTTAAAATAACACTTGGTCCTAAAGGCAGAAATGTTGTTCTGGACAAAAAATTCGGTGCACCGCTTATCACTAATGACGGTGTTACAATCGCAAAGGAAATTGAACTTGAAGACCCATTTGAAAATATGGGTGCTCAGCTTGTAAAAGAAGTTGCTACAAAAACAAATGACGTAGCAGGTGACGGTACAACAACCGCTACACTTCTTGCTCAGGCTTTTGTAAGAGAAGGTCTTAAGAACCTCGCTGCAGGCGCTAACCCGATGATTCTCAATAAAGGTATGGCTAAAGCTGTTGATGTTGCTGTTAAAAACATTGTTAAAAACAGCGAAAAAGTTAAAGGTAAAGACGATATTGCAAGAGTTGCTTCCGTTTCTGCAGCAAACGAAAATATCGGTACACTTATTGCTGATGCTATGGAAAAAGTTGGTAACGACGGCGTTATCACAGTTGAAGAATCAAAAACTGCTGAAACATACTCTGAAGTTGTTGAAGGTATGCAGTTTGACAGAGGCTACATCTCACCTTATATGGTAACAGATACAGAAAAAATGGAAGCTGTTTTGGATGATGCTTTCCTTCTTATCACAGACAAGAAAATCTCCAACATTCAGGACATTCTCCCTGTTCTTGAACAGATTGTTCAGATGGGCAAAAAACTTGTTATTGTTGCTGAAGATATTGAAGGCGAAGCTCTTACAACTCTCGTTTTAAACAAACTCCGCGGAACATTTGTTTGCGTAGGTGTTAAAGCTCCGGGATTTGGCGACAGAAGAAAAGCTATGCTTGAAGATATCGCTATTTTAACAGGCGGTAAAGTAATCAGCGAAGAAGTTGGTTATGACCTTAAAGAAACAACGGTTGATATGCTCGGCCGTGCAAAACAGGTTAAAATCCAGAAAGAAAATACAATTATTGTTGACGGAATGGGCGATGCTGCTGCAATTAAAGAAAGAGTTGCTCAGATTAAATCTCAGATTGAAGAAACAACATCTGAATTTGATAAAGAAAAACTCACAGAAAGACTTGCGAAACTTGCAGGCGGCGTTGCAGTAATCAAGGTTGGTGCAGCTACAGAAGTTGAAATGAAAGAAATGAAACTTCGTATTGAGGACGCTCTTGCAGCTACAAGAGCAGCCGTAGAAGAAGGTATTGTTGCCGGCGGCGGTACAGCATTTATCAATGCAATCGGCGATGTTAAAGAATTTATGGAAACACTTTCCGGTGACGAAAAAACAGGTGCATCTATCCTTGTTAAAGCACTTGAAGAACCGGTTAGACAGATTGCAGCACACGCAGGTATCGACGGTAGCGTAATTGTTGAAAAAATCAAAAATTCCAAACCGGGCGTTGGTTGCAACTTCCTGACAGAAGAATTTGTTG
>JAZOQS010000034.1:0-6882 GCA_045656205.1 Clostridia bacterium
AATATGCTTAAAGAAAAAATATTATCCTTCGGCTGCCAAGATGTTGGTTTTTCCTGCATAGGAGAAGCCCTTGCTGAAAAAACCACCGGCAGTCCTGATTTTAAATATGCAGTATCAATCGTCGTAAAACTGTCGGACACCGTGATTGACGGAATTACCCATGCTCCGACACATGTTTATTTTCACCATTACAGAACTGTAAATGCTCTTATAGACAACATCATACTGAAAACAGGTATGGAAATTGAAAAGCCTGGTGGAAAATATCTTCCCGTTGCCGCATCCCAAAGTATTTGGGGATATACAGGCTTTTTCCAGCATAAGACAGCCGCCCGTCTTGCAGGCCTTGGCGAAATCGGCAAAAGCGGACTTTTTATTTCTTCAAAATTCGGTCCCCGCGTAAGACTGGGCACTCTTCTTACAGATTTGCCGCTCGAAACAGGTACTCCTTACACTCATGACATTTGCGGAGACTGCAATGTTTGCGTAAAACTTTGTCCCGCAATGGCAATAAGGGACGCATCATTTGATATCAATAACCCGACAGACACACTTGACAGACAAGCCTGCTCGGAATATATGAAAAAGAATTTTCAGCATATTGGCAGAGGTGTAGTCTGCGGAATATGTGTAAAAAATTGCCCAAAAGGTAAAAAATAAAGCGATGAACTTTTGTTCATCGCTTTATTTTAATCTCTGAAATATAAATCTCTTGTATAAACTTTATCAAGAACATCTTCGATGTCTTTATTAAAGCGGTTTGCAACAATTACGTCAGATATTTTCTTAAACTCGTTTATGTCCTGAATAACCCTCGAGTTAAAGAAAGATTCTTCTTTCAAAGTCGGTTCATAAACAACAACCTCAACACCTTTTGCTTTAATTCGTTTCATAACACCCTGGATTGAAGACTGCCTGAAATTATCCGAATTAGCTTTCATTGTCAATCTGTAAATACCAACAATTTTCGGATTTCTTTCCAGAATTCTTTCTGCAATAAAATCTTTTCTCGTGGTATTGGCATCCACAATCGCTTTTATAATGTTGTTTGGAACATTTTCAAAATTAGCAAGCAGTTGCTTCGTATCCTTGGGCAGGCAATACCCTCCGTATCCAAAGGACGGATTGTTATAATAGTTGCCAATCCGCGGATCAAGCCCTATCCCCTCAATTATCTGCTTTGTATTAAGTTTCCGCAGTTCTGAATATGTATCCAACTCATTGAAGAAAGACACCCTGAGGGCAAGATATGTATTTGCAAAAAGTTTTATTGCTTCTGCCTCTGTAAGATTTACAAAAAGCTGTTGCACATCCTTTTTGATTGCAGCCTCTGCAAGAAAACCGGCAAACAGTCTTGCTTTTTGCTCCATATTCCCATTATCTTTTGGAAACCCTACAACAATTCTGGATGGGTATAAATTATCATACAGAGCCTGACCTTCTCTTAAAAACTCGGGTGAAAACAAAATGTTATCTATACCATATTTTTCACTTACAGACTTGGTGTATCCAACAGGAACGGTAGACTTAATAACTATAACTGCATCCTTATTATATTCCATCACAAGTTCAATTACATTTTCAACAGACGATGTGTCAAAGTAATTCTTTTTAGGGTCATAGTTTGTTGGTGTTGAAATAACAATAAAATCAGCATCCTCACATGCTTTTTTTGCATCAAGTGTCGCTGTAAGGCTGAGTTTTTTCTCCGAAAGATATTCCTCTATTTTTTCATCTATTATCGGGGACTTTCCTCTATTTATCATATCTACCTTTTCAGGAATGATATCAACCGCATAAACCTGGTGCTTCTGAGAGAGAAGGACCGCCATTGATAAACCAACATAGCCTGTACCAAATACAGCAATTTTCATTTTAAATCCCACAGCCTTTCTTAGTATAATAATCATCCGTCAATCCATATACCAACATTATAACATAATTTCTTTTTTTTTCAAGGGTTATATTTCAAATGGAAAAATATTATTGCGTTTTTCGGGTAAGTATGTTACAATATCGGTAATGAATATTTTTCATATGGGGGTAGTAATATTGAAACCTGCAATAATTGCCGTAGGATATAACAGAGCTGATTCCTTAAACCGACTTTTAACATCTTTAAATAACGCTATTTACGATTATGATGATATTAACCTTATTATAAGTATTGACCATTCAAAAAAAGAAAATGATGCAAGAAATCTTGAGGTGCTGGACATTGCAAAGGCTTTTGTATGGAAGCATGGTGTCAAAGAAGTCATCTACAGGGAGAAAAACATGGGGCTTCGCCCTCACATTCTCGCCTGCGGAGATTTGGTTAACGAATACGGCTCCATAGTAATGCTGGAAGACGATATTTTTGTTTCTCCGACGTTTTATAAATATGCGTGCCATGCTCTTGAATTTTCAAGCGACAAAGATTATATTTCAGGTATTTCCCTTTACAACCACCGCATGAATTTCCAGACCAGGGAAATGTTCTACCCTATTGAAGACGGCTATGACAACTGGTATCTTAAATTCCCACAGTCGTGGGGACAGGCGTGGACCGCCCCACAATGGAACGGATTTAAAAAATGGTATGACGAAAATTCCTCCCAGCCACTCAGTGGCGAAGATATGCCTGCATCAGTTTCTGCGTGGTCCGAATCTTCTTGGATGAAATATTATGTAAAATATATGATTTCGGTAAATAAATTTCACCTATATCCAAAACATTCGCTTACAACAAATTTCTGTGATTCCGGTACAAACGCTGCAAATACGGACCTTTCTTTTCAAGTTCCGTTGACATTAAAAGCCACCAGGCCATTCAATTTTTCGGATATAAGTGAGTCATCCGCTGTATATGACCAGTTTTTTGAGAATGTTAATTTATATAGTTTTCTTAACATTTCCTGGAACAAATTAACTGTAGACTTGTATGGACATAAACCTATTCCCTCACAGGGATATCTTCTTACACGAAAACATTTAAACTTTAAAATCGAAAAATCTTTTGGTTGTGTCCAGAGACCGCTTGAAATGAATGTAATAAATAATCTCCCCGGAAGTAATTTTTATCTCTACAATCTTTCGGAAAAGGTTAAAAATCATTTCAAAGGACCTGAATATTTACCAGTATTATATGATTATAAAGGTCTTACAACAAAAAAAGAGCTCCGTCTTGTATGGCACTTTGTAAAACATATGTATTCTGCAATAAAAAGTCGAATTATACCCTTACTAAAAAAATAAAAAATGACCACTCACAAAATGTGAGTGGTCATTTTAATTGCAGCGTAATTCGCTGCGATGTGGAGCTGATAACCGGATTCGAACCGGTGACCTCTTCCTTACCAAGGAAGTGCTCTGCCTGCTGAGCTATATCAGCAAAATGCAACACGAATACTATATCACATATTCGTGTTTTTGTCAACAATTAATTTGCTATCATTCGCATAGAAGTCAGATATGGTAAAAGTTCTGCGGTGGTATAAAGGTCAAACATTTTTGCAAGACAGGATTCTTTTACGGGCGTATTTTCGGGCTTGTCCGATTTCGTGTCCGGGTCACACACAATAAGTTCTCCTTCGGCAGTATATCCCGTAATAACAAGTCCGTGAGTTTTCCCGTCTTTTGCAAATTGTGCTATAATTCCCGACGAATTTTCTATATTTTCTGCAATCATAAAAAGTTTTTCACGGACTGTATATTCGGACGCCATCCAGTACTCCGACTCCTCTTTAAGCGGCAGTTCATTGTCCATAATAATCTGCCAGCTAACGCCTTCACAAAATTCCTCGCCCCAGTTGGAGTAGACTCCTCCGCCATTTTTTTCAAGAACTTCTTCAAATGTATATTCCCTGCCGAAATGGTTTGACAAAACCATTGTCTTGCAAGCTATAACACACCCCTCAAAAGCCTCTGATTTCACATAATATGTAACAGGAATAAGATAGTCCTTTTTAAGCGGTTTTTTAAGTGTCAGTGCCGCCGATTTTGTTTCATCATTCCACTTAACATCAAGTTCCAGCGCCTCCGCAAGTGCTCTCATTGGAACGAAAGTCCTGCCGGCGATAATTTTTGCCGAAACATCAATTTCTTTTTCCTCTCCGTCAATAATCATTATATTTTCGCCGATACAGAAAGAAATTTTTCTGTTTTTCGACACAATTTCAGCCGTTTTTATTTCATCGTTCCATATGATTTCCGCTCCCAGAGCCTCCGAAATCCCTCTGACAGGCGCGAGTATTCTGCCATCCGATATAACCGGAGGAACATCAAACCCGAGTCTTTCCCCATCAAGATAAACATGGACCTCTTCTTCTCTTGTGAGCGTACTTATTTCAGCCGCAAACGCGGGCATAGACAATATTAATATAAGCAGTATGCAAAGTATTTTTTTCATATCCGCCGCTCCTTTTTTATCAGTATACCCGAAAGGAGGAATTTTGTCAATTGTTATCGGTTGACATCCTAATTTTAATGTGATAAAATTAAAGTAGTATGTAATAAGGAGAATTCATATGCCATTATTTGAAATTGCAGGTATTCCTGTTGAAGTTTCAGGAATTGAAAATGAATTTTTTAAGCATCGTCTTGCGGACTACAAACTTGGCAGCGACACCAAGCCTGCACTTACCATAAATCTTACGGATGAGCGTATGCTCCCCTCGGGAACCCATATTTCCAAGTTGCACGGCTTTCGTCACTATTACAAAAATAAAGACATTTACGGAATTTTTGATTTGCTGAAAGATCCTGACAATTATTGTGCTGCAATAGAGTTTGACAGCGGTGTCACAAACGCAAAAATGATGCTTACGGATATTTCTCAGTATGGCGGAATGACATCCGATGTCCGCAGTTTTAATATGGTCGGTGAAATATTCAAATATTTTATTTTAAAGAATGACGGGATAGTTCTCCACTCTTCCTGCATCAAATATAAAAACAGCGGAATAGCATTTTCTGCACCGTCCGGCACCGGGAAATCCACCCACACCGGTCTATGGAAAAAATGTTTTCCCGATGATGTTACAATACTTAATGATGACACTCCGGCAATAAAATTCAACCACTATGTTCCCGGGATTTACGGAACACCGTGGAGTGGAAAAACAGAAATCAATGCTAACCAAAGCGCTCCGCTTGATGCCATTGTGATTCTGGAACAAGCTCCTGAAAACAGCATATCCGAGCTTTCTTCGGACGAGGCGCTTTTCCTTATTCTTCAGGAACTAAGCAACCCTGTTTTTCCGGAATTTATGGACCTGACTCTAATAGCACTGGAAAAACTGCTTACAAAAGTTAAGGTATACAAGTTAAAATGCAATATAACAGATGAGGCGGTTATGACCGTCAAAAACAAACTTGAACTGTAAAGGAGATTTTTATAGTGAAAATTAAAGATACATTTATTTTAAGAACTGTTGCAGGCAACAATATTGTTCTGCCCGTAGGTGCCTCTTCCGAAACTTTCAGCGGAATGATGACACTTAATGAATCGGGTGTTTTTCTCTGGAATAGCCTTAAAAACGATACCAGCATGGATGACCTTGTAAATGCAATGCTCTCTGAATACAACGTAAGCGCCGACCAGGCAAAGGCAGATGCTGAAGAATTTGTAAAATCTCTCCGCAGTGCAGGTGTGCTTGAAGAATGAAAAAAATAGTTGATATGAAAATCCTCGAGCCGTCAATACGTGAGATTGTTGACGCTGGCGGATGTGTAAAACTGACGGTTACAGGAAAAAGCATGCTTCCCACTCTGGTTGAAAAAAGGGACTCTGTCATTCTTGTAAAACCCGACAAACTCAAAAAAACAGACATTGTTCTGTACCAGCGGACAAACGGCGATTATGTGTTGCACCGCATTGTTAAAATTGGTAAAGATGGTCTTCATATGTGCGGGGATAATCAGACAGCGATTGAGTTTCCTATACTGCCTAAGCAGGTAATCGCAGTTGTTTCTGCAATTGTCCGCAAAGGCAAAATGATTGAAAAATCAAATCTTGGATATAAAATCAGTGCAAAAATCTGGTCAAATTTTATATCGCTTCGCCCGTTTATGCTTAGAACAGTAACAAAAATAAAAACCCGTTTTAAATAAAAACGGGTTTTTTGCTTATTTCTCTTGCAATAGCGCGAAAAATATGGTATAATGCATAATGGTTTTATGTGTAAAATAAAATTTTCAATATAATAGGAAGGAGAATTTTCTATGAACTATTCAAGTGAAGTAGAAGCTATGTGCCCTCTCGCTAAGGGTGCGTATCACGGTCCTGCTCCCATTCCTCAGGAAGGTAAATGGACACAGGCAAAAGAAGTAAAAGACATTTCCGGTCTCACACACGGTATCGGTTGGTGTGCTCCTCAGCAGGGTACATGTAAACTGACACTCAACGTAAAAGAAGGTGTTATCCAGGAAGCTCTCGTTGAAACAATCGGTTGCTCCGGTATGACTCACTCAGCTGCTATGGCATCTGAAATCCTCGTTGGTAAAACAATCCTCGAAGCTCTCAACACAGACCTCGTTTGTGACGCTATCAACACAGCTATGAGAGAACTCTTCCTCCAGATTGTTTACGGACGTACACAGACAGCTTTCTCCGAAGATGGTCTTCCCATCGGTGCCGGTCTTGAAGACCTTGGTAAAGGTCTCAGAAGCCAGGTAGGTACTACATATGCTACACTCAAAACAGGTCCCAGATACCTCGAACTCGCTGAAGGTTACATCACAAAAGTTGCTGTTGACGGCGAAGGCCAGATTATCGGCTACAAATTCGTTCACCTCGGCAAAATGATGGAAATGAGCGGCAAAGGTATGGACGCTAATGAAGCTCTTGAAAAAGCAAGCGGCCAGTATGGCAGAGTTGATGACGCTGCAAAGCTCATCGAC
>JAZOQS010000035.1:0-6674 GCA_045656205.1 Clostridia bacterium
TTATAAAGAGACAATTCGGACGGGAAGTCAGGCAGCAGCACGCGGCGGATACAGTGCGGTATGCACAATGCCCAACTTAAATCCGGTGCCTGACAGCGGGGAGAATATCGGAAAGCAGATTGATATTATAAAAAAAGACGGAGTGATAAATATTTACCCTTATGGCTCCATAACAAAAAGTCAGATGGGTGAAACTCTGTCGGACATGGAAGATATGGCAGAATGTGCAGTTGCTTTTTCGGATGACGGCAGGGGCGTTCAGAGTGATGAAATGATGCTTGAAGCTATGGAAAAGGCAAAGTCACTTTGCAAGATGATAGTTGCTCACTGTGAGGACAATTCACTTCTTCGGAGTGGATATATTCACGATGGTGAGTATGCAAAGCTTCACGGTCACAGAGGCATCTGTTCGGAAAGTGAATATGGGCAGATTGCAAGAGATATTGAGCTTGTGAAAAAAACAGGTGTAAGTTACCACGTTTGCCATATTTCAACAAAAGAAAGCGTTGATATAATCAGAAAAGCCAAAGCCGAAGGGGTAGACATTACCTGCGAAACGGCTCCGCACTATCTGATTTTAGATGATATGGACTTAAAAGAGGAAGGCAGATTTAAAATGAATCCTCCTCTTCGCGGAAAAGAAGACAAACTCGCACTGATTGAAGGCATCAAGGACGGCACAATTGATATGATTGCGACAGACCATGCGCCTCACTCGGCAGAGGAAAAATCAAAAGGGCTTGAAAAAAGTGCATTTGGTATAGTCGGAATTGAAACGGCATTTCCGATAATGTATTCCCACTTTGTTAAAACGGGAATAATAACAATGGAAAAACTGATTGAAATTATGTCGGTGAATCCGAGAAAAAGGTTCGGCATCCCGGATGACGGAAGTTTCACCGTCTGGGATTTAAATAAAGAATATAAAATCAATCCGCAGGAGTTTATCTCAATGGGAAAAGCAACCCCGTTTGAGGACATGCCTGTAAGCGGCGAATGTGTGCTGACAGTGTGCGGCAACAGGATTGCTTATAGAAAATAGGAGGAAATGAAATGGCAAAAAGAACAGATTTGAAAAAAATTCTCATTATCGGATCCGGTCCGATAGTTATAGGTCAGGCTGCAGAGTTTGACTATGCAGGCACGCAAGCGTGTCTTGCACTTAAAGAAGAGGGATATGAGGTTGTACTTTGCAACTCCAACCCTGCAACAATCATGACAGACACCACCATTGCCGACAAGGTTTATATGGAACCGCTGACACTTGAATATGTTGCAAAAATTTTAAGATATGAAAGACCGGACGCTATCGTTCCCGGTATCGGCGGACAGACAGGGCTTAACCTTGCTATGCAGCTGGAAAAGAAAGGTATTTTAAAAGAATGCCAAGTTGAGCTACTCGGTACAAGCAGCGAAAGTATCGAAAGAGCGGAAGACAGAGACCTGTTCAAACAGCTTTGTCAGGAAATAGGCGAGCCTACAATTCCGTCAGAAATCACATACAATCTTGAAGAAGCTAAAAAAGCTGCTGAAAATATTGGTTACCCGGTAGTTCTCCGTCCGGCATTCACTCTTGGCGGTACAGGCGGCGGTTTTGCAAATAACGAAGAAGAACTTGTTGAAATTGGCGTAAATGCATTCAAACTTTCGCCCGTTCATCAGGTGCTTATTGAAAAGAGTGTTAAGGGCTATAAGGAAATTGAATTTGAGGTTATGCGTGACTCACAGGACAAAGCCATCACCATCTGCGGTATGGAAAACATTGACCCTGTTGGCGTTCACACAGGTGACTCTCTTGTAGTTGCACCTATTATGACACTTAATGACCACGACCTTAAAATGCTTAACGACAGTGCAATAAAAATTATCCGCGCTCTTAAAATTGAAGGCGGATGTAACGTTCAGTTTGCGCTCAATCCCACAACAAGTGAATATTATCTCATAGAGGTTAACCCCAGAGTTTCCCGTTCATCCGCACTTGCTTCAAAAGCGAGCGGATACCCCATCGCAAGAGTTACTGCTAAAATTGCGGTTGGTATGGCTCTTGAGGATATTGAAATTGCAAACACAACTGCTGCGTTTGAACCCAGACTTGATTATGTGGTTGCAAAACTTCCGAGATTCCCGTTTGATAAATTTGACACTGCACCCAATACACTTGGTACACAGATGAAAGCTACCGGTGAGGTAATGGGTATAGGTTCAAATCTCGAAGAATGTCTGCTTAAATCTGTTCGCTCTCTTGAAACAGGTGCATACCACTTCCACCTGCCCAAGTTTGACGGCAAATCAGCAGAAGAACTTAAAGAATATATCAAAGAATTTAAAGATGACAATATCTTTGCGATTGCTCAACTTATGAGAATGGGCACATCTGTAGAAGAACTGCACGATATTACAAAAATCACAGCATATTTCCTTGAATCTGTTGAAAAAATTGTTAAAATGGAAACAGAAATTGCTGAAAATAAAGGTAATATCGAAACTCTTAAAGCAGCAAAGAAAATGGGCTTCTCCGATAAATATATCGCAAAGCTCTGGGAAATGGACGAGATCCAGGTGTTTGAAATCAGAAAAGAAAAAGACATTTTCCCTGTTTACAAAATGGTTGACACCTGCCACACAAACGCATATATTCCTTATTTCTACTCATCTTACCACGATGAAAATGCGTCTGTTCTGACAGATAAAAAGAAAATTGTGGTACTTGGTGCAGGTCCTATCAGAATCGGTCAGGGTGTTGAATTTGACTATTCAACAGTTCACGCTGTAACCACAATTAAAAACTCAGGTTATGAAGCGATTATCATAAACAACAACCCCGAAACAGTTTCCACAGACTATACAACTGCGGACAAACTCTATTTTGAACCGCTGACAGCTGAGGATGTAATGAACATCATTCATTTTGAACAGCCCGAAGGCGTAATCGCATCTCTCGGCGGTCAGACAGCTATTAACCTTGCTGAACCGCTTATGAAACGCGGAGTTAAAATCATCGGTACAGACTGTGACGCTATTGAGCGCGCAGAAAACCGTGACAGCTTTGAAAAAATCCTTGAAGAGCTTAACATTCCTCAGCCTAAAGGAAGAGCTGTAACAAATATTGAAGACGGCGTAAAAGCTGCAGCTGAAATCGGATACCCCGTACTTGTTCGTCCCAGCTTCGTGCTTGGCGGACGTGCAATGCAGATTGTTGCAAAAGAAGAACATTTAAGACACTATCTTAAAACAGCGGTTGAAATTGACGAGGACAAACCGGTACTTGTTGACAAATACATTCAGGGCAGAGAGGTTGAGGTTGACGCCATCTGTGACGGACGTGATGTTTTTGTTCCCGGTATTATGGAGCTTGTTGAAAGAACAGGTGTCCACAGCGGTGACTCCATCAGCGTTTACCCCACATTCAGCGTATCCGACAAGGTTAAAGGCACAATTTTAACTTATGCGAAAAAATTAGGTCTCGGAATCGGTATAGTAGGTCTTTACAACATTCAGTTTATTGTTGATAAAGACGATAATGTATTTATAATTGAGGTTAACCCCCGTTCCTCAAGAACAGTACCCTTCCTTTCAAAAGCAACAGGCTACAGCCTTGCTGATATTGCGACAGAAGTTATTCTTGGCAAGAGCCTTAAAGAACAGGGAATATTTGATATTTATCCTGCTGAGAAAAAACGCTGGTATGTAAAAGTTCCGGTATTCTCATTCAACAAAATCAGAGGTCTTGATGCTTACCTTTCACCTGAAATGAAATCCACAGGGGAAGCAATCGGTTATGACGACAAATTAAACCGTGCGCTTTATAAAGCACTCCAGGCATCGGGCATGAAACTCCAGAACTACGGAACAGTTCTTGTAACACTTGCCGATGAGGATAAAGAAGAAGCACTTCCGCTTATCAAACGTTTCTACGATATGGGCTTTAACATTGAAGCGACAATCGGTTCGGCTGAATATCTTAAAGCTCACGGTATAAGAACAAAAGTGCTCAGAAAACTTTCCGAAGGCAGCACAGAAATTTTAAGTGCCATCCGTGCTGGATATGTAAGCTATGTAATAAATACCCGTGCAATCCTTTCGGGTGTTCACTATGAAGATGGTGTTGAAATAAGAAGAACGGCAAACGAAAACAATGTTACGCTCTTCACATCTCTTGACACTGTAAGAGTTCTGCTTGACGTTCTTGAAGAAATCACACTTACAATCTCCACAATTGATGCATAGGAGAAGTTATGAAACAGAGTATTTTTACAATAACAGAAAATGTTGCTCTCACCGAAAGCGTTTATAAAATGACGCTTTCGGGGGACACTTCGGATATAACGGCCCCCGGTCAGTTTGTAAATATTCAGCTTGACGGGCTGTATCTCCGCCGCCCCATTTCAGTCTGTGACAGTGAAAATGGTAAACTCACACTTATATATAAAGTTGTGGGCAAAGGCACAGAAAAAATGGCACAGATGAAAGACGAAAGTCTTGATATTCTGACAGGCCTGGGCAATGGCTACGATACCGGAAAATCAGGCGACAAACCGCTTTTGATCGGCGGTGGCGTTGGTGTTCCGCCTCTTTATATGCTGGCGAAAAAGCTTATCTCCGAGGGTAAAAAAGTTAAGGTTATACTTGGCTTTAACTCTGCAAACGAAATTTTCTATGAAGAAGAATTTAAAAATCTCGGCGCGGAAGTATATGTAACAACCGTTGACGGGTCAAAAGGCATAAAAGGGTTTGTTACCGATGCAATGAAAGACATTGACTATACACACATTTACACCTGCGGACCCGAACCAATGCTCAAAGCGATATATTCTGCCTCAAAAACAGGCGGAAGCTTCAGCTTTGAAGAAAGAATGGGTTGCGGATTCGGTGCTTGTATGGGTTGTTCATGTAAAACAGTTACTGGCTACAAACGAATTTGTAAAGACGGGCCGGTGCTCGAGAAGGAGGAGATTTTATGGTAAATACAAAAGTAAATCTCTGCGGAATAGAGCTTGACAATCCGGTTATCCCTGCGAGCGGCACATTCGGTTTCGGTTACGAATTTGCTGAAATTTATGATATAAATGTGCTGGGCACATTCTCATTTAAAGGAACAACAAAAGATGCGCGTTTCGGTAACCCCACTCCCAGAATTGCAGAATGCAGTTCAGGTATGATTAACGCAGTCGGACTTCAGAATCCCGGTGTTGAAAAGGTAATTTCCGAAGAGCTTCCAAAGCTAAAAAAATGTTTTGATAAAAAGGTTATGGCAAACGTCAGCGGTTTTGCGGTGGACGAATATGCTTACACCTGCGAAAAACTTGACAAATGCGACCAGGTAGGCTGGCTTGAAGTTAACATCAGCTGCCCGAATGTTCACGGCGGCGGTATGAGCTTTGGCACAAGCCCCGACGCGGCGGCAGAGGTTGTAAGAGCGGTTAAAAAGGTTACAACCAAACCGGTTATTATTAAACTTTCACCTAATGTAACAGACATTGTTTCAATAGCAAAAAGCTGCGAAGAGGCGGGAGCGGACGGCATCAGCCTTATAAACACACTTCTCGGCTCACGAATTGACCTTAGAACAAGAAAGTTTGTAATAGCTAACAAAATGGGCGGTTTTTCCGGGAACGCAATTTTTCCGGTAGCGCTCAGAATGGTTTATCAGGTGGCATCAGCCGTTAAAGTGCCTGTTATCGGTATGGGCGGCGTATCTTCTGCGGAAGATGTAATTGAAATGATGCTTGCCGGTGCAACTGCTGTTGAAGTTGGCGCGGCAAACCTTATTAATCCTTATGCCTGCCGCGATATTATCGCAGACCTGCCGAGGGTTATGGAAAAGTATAAAATTGACAGTTTAACTGATATAATAGGAGGCGTTAAATAATGGGTAAAGACGTAATTATTGCTTGCGACTTTGCAAGTGCAGAAAAGACCTTTGAATTTCTGGACAAGTTCACAGGCAGAAAACCCTTTGTTAAAATCGGTATGGAGCTTTTCTATGCCGAAGGTCCGCAGATTGTTAAAGAAATCAAAAAACGCGGCCACAAAATATTTCTTGATTTAAAACTTCACGACATTCCCAACACAGTTAAAAAGGCAATGTCCGTTCTTTCCGGACTTGATGTTGACCTTTGCAACCTGCACGCGTCCGGAACAGTTCGTATGATGGAAGCGGCAATCGAAGGTTTGACACGTGAAGACGGCACACGACCTCTTCTCATTGCTGTAACTCAGCTTACTTCCACAGACCAGCAGGCAATGGAAGAAGACCTGCTTATAAAAGAAGATATTGCAGACGTTGTTATTCATTATGCGAAAAATGCCAAAAAAGCAGGTCTTGACGGCGTGGTTTGTTCACCTCTTGAGGCAGGAAAAGTTCACGAAAACTGCGGTAAAGATTTCCTTACAGTTACTCCGGGTGTGCGTTTTGCAGACGGTGATATCGGCGACCAGAAACGTGTTATGACACCGGCAGAAGCTAAAAAAATCGGCTCCGATTACATAGTAGTAGGCAGACCTGTAACAGCGGCAGACGACCCTGTGGCAGCATATGAACGCTGCGTAGCAGAATTTGTAGATTAAGGAGAATTAAAATGGAAAAATTAATTGCAAAAGATTTACTTAAAATAAAAGCGGTTTTCTTCCGTCCAGAAGAGCCTTTTACATGGGCAAGCGGAATTAAAAGCCCT
>JAZOQS010000036.1:0-3863 GCA_045656205.1 Clostridia bacterium
GGCTGCCGCAATATCCTTTATCATAGCGTGTGTGGAAAAAAATCCGGGAGAATTTTTCGAACCTGTTCTTATTTTACTTATTGTTGTACTCAATGCAGTTTTGGGCGTTATGCAGGAAAGCAAAGCTGAAAAAGCCCTTGATGCTCTGAAAAATATGTCTGCACCCCATGCAAAAGTTCTGCGTGGCGGTGTTCAGTCGGTAATTGATGCGGCAAAGCTTGTTCCCGGCGATATTATTTTTCTTGAAGCGGGAGATTTTATCCCTGCCGATGCAAGACTTCTTTCAAGCTCGAGTTTAAAATGCGAAGAATCTGCACTCACCGGTGAGTCCGTTCCTTCTGAAAAGGACGCAGATGCCGTTATTTCAGAGGACGCTCCTCTCGGTGACAGAAACAATATGATTTTCTCCGGTTGCTCTGTTACCTACGGAAGTGCTACCGCCATTGTTACCGCAACAGGTATGAATACTGAAATGGGTAAAATCGCGAACCTTCTTGAGGGCGAAAGCGAAACCCGTACTCCTCTGCAGAAAAAACTTGCTGATCTTGGTAAATATCTCGGTATAGTTGCACTTTTTGCGTGCGCAGTAATTTTTGTTGTGGGTATTTTAAACGGACTTCATGTAATGGAAATATTTATGACTTCCGTTTCTCTCGCCGTTTCGGCAATACCTGAAGGGCTTCCTGCAATTGTTACAATTGTTCTTTCCATCGGTGTCCAGAGAATGGTTAAAAAGAATGCTCTTATCCGCAGACTTCCCGCTGTTGAAACTTTGGGCAGTGCATCTGTAATCTGTTCGGACAAAACAGGCACACTCACCCAGAACAGAATGACTCTTACCAAAGCATACTGTGACGGTGGAGATGTTGAAGCTATTTCTTCTTCCTGTTCAGATGGTGTCAAAAATCTTCTCATGCTTGGATGCCTTTGCTCAAATGGTCTTGTTAATTTCCTTGAAGAAAAAGAAGAACATATTGGCGACCCCACCGAAACATCCATAATTGTTGCCGCTCATAAAAACGGTATGGAAAAGGATGAGTTAAACAGACTTTATCCACATCTTGCTGAGCTGCCTTTTGATTCGGACAGAAAACTCATGTCCACCATAAACGATTTTAATGGCAAGAAAATCGTTATTGTAAAAGGCGCGTTTGATATGATGGCAGAGCGTTGCATATCGGGAGATATGGAAAAAGCCAGGATGATTACCGAACAAATGAGCGAGGATGCTCTCAGGGTTCTTGCAATTGCATATAAAGAAATTGATTCTGTGCCCGAAGATTTAACAAGCGAAAATGTGGAAAACGGGCTGACCTTCCTTGGTCTTGTCGGAATGATAGACCCGCCAAGACCCGAAGCAAAAGAAGCTGTAAGTATTTGCAGAAGAGCAGGAATTAAACCTGTTATGATTACCGGAGACCACGTGGTTACTGCTTCGGCTATTGCAAAAGAACTTGGTATTATGCTGGACGGTGACCTTGCAATAACCGGCACCAAGCTTGACAAAATGACAGATGCTGAACTTGATGCGTCAGTTGAAAAAATTTCTGTTTACGCCCGTGTTTCACCTGAAAATAAAATACGAATTGTCAAAGCATGGCAAAGAAAGGGTCAGGTAGTATCCATGACGGGTGACGGCGTCAACGATGCTCCTGCGCTTAAGGCTGCCGATATCGGTTGTGCAATGGGTATCACCGGTACCGACGTAGCCAAAGGGGCAGCTGATATAACTCTTACCGATGACAATTTTGCAACAATTGTTGACGCGGTACGCGAAGGTCGTGGTATTTACGACAACATCAAAAAGGTTGTTGGTTTCCTTTTAGGAACAAACATCGGCGAGGTTATAACCGTTTTTGCGGCAATGCTTTTATGGCACAAAACTCCGCTTCTTTCCATGCAGCTTTTGTGGATCAACCTTGTAACAGACTCTCTTCCTGCAATCGCTCTGGGTATGGAAAATGTCGAAGATGATATTATGGACAGAAAACCAAAGCCTAAAACAGAAGGTATATTCGCGGGCGGACTTGGTATCCGTGTTGTTTTGCAGGGACTTATGTTTGCGATATTAACTCTTATTGGTTTTAAGCTTGGAGAAAATTTCAGAGGCAGCATTGCCGACGGTCAGACAATGGCGTTTATGGTACTTGCTCTTTCGCAGGTAATTCAGTCTTTTAATATGCGTTCGGATAAATCTCTCTTTAAAATAGGAGTATTTACAAACTCAAGATTAAACTTATCCGCTCTGGCTTCATTAGTTTTGGTGCTTATAGTTCTTTTCACCCCTGCCCGTATTGCTTTCGGGCTTGAACTTCTGCCCGCAAAACTTTACCTTGCAGCTCTGGGACTTATCCTTATACCAACCGTTATAATGGAAATTTCAAAACTTTCCGGACTTATCAGACATCGCAGCAACTAATTTTACCGACGAGGTTTTTATATGAACAAAAAATGGTTCCGCGCTCTTTTCCGGCAGCGAATGCTGGTGGCCCTACTGCTTATTATTCAGTTTATATTTATAGTACATCTTCTTTTAAGCAGCAGTGCTGCTTCGGCTGTCATAGCAGGAGTTTTAAAGGTAGTAAGCGTGGTTGTTGCTCTCTACATTTTTTCGTGCAGGGACAAGGGCGCATATAAGCTGACGTGGGTGTTTATAATTCTTCTTTTTCCACTGTTCGGAGGGCTCTTTTATTTAATGTTCAGCTTCCAGTCCACATCCAGGGCATCGTCAAAAAAAGTGGACTCAATCGCAAAAAGAACCGGTCACTTTTTCAGCCTTCCCGGAACAGATGTTATCCAGGCAAAAAACAATTTGCCGGACGCCTGTTTGTCGCTTAACTATCTGCAGAACCATCTTGGCTTCCCGGTATATTCTGCCCATGTTACTGACTTTCTTTCCCCGGGAGAAAAGATGTTTGACAGGCTTATATCCACGCTTGAAAAGGCGGAAAAATATATATTTCTTGAATATTTTATAATTCAGGAAGGCAAAATGTGGAACACCATTTTGGATATTTTAAAAAGAAAAGCCCGCGAGGGCGTTAAAGTGCGGATTATATATGATGATATGGGCTGTTTTTTCCTTTTGCCCAAAGGATACTCAAAAAAGCTTGAAAGCTATGGTATTGAATGTGTGGTCTTCAATCCTTTCCGCCCGTTTTTGTCAACAATCCAGAACAACCGTGACCATAGAAAAATCGCAGTAGTTGACGGAAAATATGCATTTACCGGTGGAATGAATTTGGCAGATGAATACATTAATGCAACTCAAAAACACGGTCACTGGAAAGATTGTGCAATATTTTTAACCGGTAAAGCTGCGTGGGGACTTACGGTTATATTCCTGCAGATGTGGGAACTTTGCAAAAATACAAAAGAGGATTATTCCATCTATTTCCCCGGATATAATTACGAAAATGAAACCGGCGGCTATATAATTCCCTATTGCGACAGTCCGCTGGACAGCGAAAATGTCGGCGAGCATGTGTATCTGCAAATTATAAACAATGCAAAAAAATATTTGTATATAAACACTCCCTATCTTATAATTGACAGTAGCACCGTATCGGCTTTATGTCTTGCTGCAAAAAGCGGAGTGGACGTAAGAATTGTTACTCCCCATAAATGGGACAAGCGTATTGTTCATATGACCACACGGTCATATTACCGTGAACTTATTGATGCAGGAATTAAAATCTACGAATATACAAACGGATTTATCCATTCAAAAACTTTTGTTTCGGATGATTATGCGGCAACCGTCGGGACTGCAAATCTTGATTTCAGAAGTCTTTATCTTCAGTTTGAATGTGGTGTATTAATGTATAACACTCCTGCCGTGATGCAGATTAAAGACGATTTTC
>JAZOQS010000037.1:0-9651 GCA_045656205.1 Clostridia bacterium
GTCCTCTCCCTCGCCTTTATTTTCATCAACAAGTTTTGCAACTGTGTTGTAAACTTCATCCGCCGAAATTCCGGGGTTAGCCTCAAGTTTTACAACCGTATCCGGTGCTTCAGCCGTCATTTCTTTCTTCACAACAAAAGCAATAATGCAATTAAGCCTTGAGAAAACTCTCTGTCCCGAAAGGAATCTGTTAACACCCGGATAATTCGCGATAACCCTCAGATACGCCGTAATAAATACGTGCATAAATCCGAATCCTTTTAGGCCCTCTTTTCTCTTTTTAGCAATATATTCTTCAATCTTAGTCAACTCAAGAGTATCTCTGATAAGATTCTGTGCACCTATTCTGTCCGGCATAAAATATGGCGTAATCTGTGCCATCGGCGGCATTGTGCGCACTCTTCTGCCGTTTGCACGGTCTTTCCATGTAAGAGTAAAGCCCTGATGTTCTCTTCTCATGCCCGCGACACCAAACATAAATGCCGCTGCAACCGCAAAGAAGATTATATTGTGAACAGGAATCTGTCCATCAACAAAATAGCAGCCAACCATCCCGCAAAGATGAAAAATTGTACTTGCTCCAAGTATATAAACCAAAAGCGTGTTTGTCTTGATTACATTAAAAATCACCAGAAGATAAATAAGTCCGACAAGCAGAATTGTCCCGCCGGGAAGTATCCCGGATGAGAGTGCCGCAAGTGAGACTGTACCGGTTATGACAGGCAAAATTGTTATTCCAAGCTTTCTTTTACCAAGAATCAGCATAAGAATCCCAAACAAAGCCGCTGATACGAGAATTCCTATAATCCCTGTCTTTTCAATCACACCCATGTGGGAGCTTCCCATCATGCTGAAATATCTGTATCCGGCAAAAAGAGCTATTATTGTAAATACCATTGAAATCCATATGGAAATACTTTTTTTAGATATATAGTAAGATGACATTACAATCCCTCCTGAGAAACATTATACCTTATTTTTCGACAAATTGCAACACAAAAAATTTCTTTGACATATTGATTTTTCAATGCTGTTGTGATATAATAACTCCGTTATTCATTTACAAAAGAGGAAAAATTATGAAAAGTATATTTGCACCGACAGATATGACTGTCGGAACTCCCTGGAAAAGCATTCTGGCTTTTTCCATTCCTATGCTTATAGGTAATATAGCTCAGCAACTTTATAGTACAGTAGACAGTATCGTTGTAGGTCAATATGTTGGCGACGGAGCTTTGGCATCCGTTGGAAGCGTTCTTCCTATTGTAAACATGCTGCTTGTTCTTTTTATAGGAATTTCAGCAGGTGCTACAATAATGGTTTCCCAGTATTTCGGGGCTAAAAACCGCGAGCAGCTTTCAATCACTATAGGCAACTGTATTACCCTTACAGCTATTGTTTCTATAGTTATGATGATTATTGCCCCGCCTTTTGTACGGCCTGTTTTAAGATTCCTGAACACCCCCGAAAGTATAATAGACGGTTGTGCAGGATATCTTACAATATCAATGATTGGTATTGCCGGGATGGCATACTATAACATTTTAAGCGGTATTATCAGAGGTATGGGAGACTCGGTATCAGCCCTCATATATCTGCTTGTTGCAACAGTTATAAACATCGTCCTTGACATCTGGTTTGTTGCATCATTTAAAATGGGCGTGCCCGGTGTTGCTCTTGCAACAATAATTTCCCAGTTTATTTCTTCTGCACTTTGTATGTGGAAGCTTCTTAAAATGCGCGACTCTTTTGAGCTCAAGCCTGATTCATTCAAACTTCGCAAAGACTGCATCAAAACACTTGTAAAGCTTGGTATTCCGTCCGGCGTTACCCAGGCAATCATGTCTTCTGCAATGATTATTGTTCAATCCCTTACCAATCAGTTCGGCGAGATATTCATCGCAGCTAACGTTGTTGTAATGAGAGTTGACGGGTTTGCAATGATGCCCAACCTTTCTTTTGGTATGACAATGACAACCTATGCCGGTCAGAATATAGGAGCGAGAAAGCTTGATCGTATTTCAACCGGTGCAAAACACGGACTTATCATATCTCTAATTTGTTCGACTGTTATCACAGGAATAATCCTTCTGTTTGGTAAATATCTGATGATGGCGTTTACAGATACTCCGGAGCTTGTTGATCTTAGCGTTAATCTTATGAAAATTCTCGCTGTCGGATATATCGCAATGGCTGTAACACAGAGTCTTGGCGGTGTTATGCGTGGCGCGGGCGATACTGTTACTCCAATGTGGATTACAGTCATAACCTCTGTACTTCTTCGTATTCCTCTCGCTTACGGAATTTCCTACTTGACCAGAACACCCGAGCTTCCTCTCGGTTACAAAGAGTGTATCCAGATTTCACTCCTTATCACATGGATAGTGGGCGCAATTTTAACCGCCGCATTCTATCTCAGAGGAAAATGGAAAGATAAGGCTATCAAACAATGAAATTAAAGCACGGCTTAATTAAGCCGTGCTTTTTTTAATCGGGTATTTCGTCATCGCCGTGAATGAGCATCCACTCGCGTGCAGTTTCAAATGCCGGATAGTCAAGGTCTGCCATTGGGTTGGAATGTAAAACTATGCCTTCAATTTCCCCTGAAAGCAGTTTTTCTCTGTAAGTATCAAGCTGCCATAATACTATTTCCGGAGTTGCCTGTCTGCTTTCACCGAAATTATAAAGATAGCAACCAAGCATTTGGCGTTTGTCATGGGTGAGCTTTTTAAAGATTTCATATTTTTCGTGGAACTGGTCTTTAACTTTAGATTCAAGCCATCCCCACATAATCACCCCGTCAAACGGGTCTATGTATCGTCTGAACTCTGTGTCCGCTTCTTCGCCCAGTCCGAACTCGTTTGCATAGAGCACCATCCACATACTCATCGGGTGAGGTGCATCCTCATGCAGACGTCTGTTTACTTCAAAAAGATCCTCCATTTTAAGCTTTGTATAATCCCCGTATCTGTTCTGGCGTTTGAAATCGTCAAAAACAACTCTGCCGTTGTTGGGGAATTTTTTTGCTTCTTCAATTATGGGATTGATAAGGTGGGGGGTTTCTCCACCTTTATAACATTCCCAACCAACCTCTTTAAGCGTTATAAATGATTTATTATACTGTCTTCTGTCCACTTTCCAGCCTACAGGTGACATAAATGTATTTCTCACTCCCAGATAAAGACACGCTTCCATAGGTGTCATTCTGGACTCTTTGTCGTTGCCGAATTCATAGTTATATCTGCGTTCGGGATGTCCCCAAAGCCACATTTTCTCTTTTAATTTCATATAAGTCACCTCTTAATTTTAATGATATATCACTTTTAAGTCAAAATCAATGTAATAATGTTTTTAAAATATGTACTTTTGAGTACAAAACTACGTATAATAAATAATACTTGAAAAAAACTTCGCCGTGTGATATAATGTTTAAAATAAGGAGGTGAATAAATGAGAACCACGGAGCTTTATGACCTTTCAAAAACTCTGGCCGCTCCACTGCTTGAAAAAAGCGAGTACCCTTACGAGATTTTGCCTGAAATCAAAAGCTTTGTCATAAGTCTTGGTAAAACTCTTCCAAAAGACAAATTTGACGAGGTTTCGGAAAATGTGTGGATTGCAAAAAATGCAAAAGTATTCCCAAGTGCTTACATCGCCGCCCCCTGCATTATTGACGAGAATTCCGAAATCCGCCACTGTGCATTTATAAGAGGCAGCGTAATTATCGGCAAAAACTGCGTTGTGGGTAACTCAACCGAGGTTAAAAACAGCATAATTTTTGATGATGTTCAGATTCCGCATTACAATTATGTGGGCGACTCGGTTTTAGGCTATAAATCACATCTTGGTGCAGGTGCTGTCACATCAAATGTAAAAAGTGATAAAACGCTTGTAACCATAAAATGTGGTGATAAAAAGATTGAAACAGGTCTTAAAAAATTTGGTGCAATGGTAGGTGACTTTACCGAGGTAGGCTGTAACAGTGTTCTTTGCCCCGGGACTGTACTTGGCAAAAACTGCACCATATATCCCCTGTCGAGAGTCAGAGGATATGTTAAGGAAAATTCCATTTTTAAATCCCAGAAGGATATTGTGACAAAGAAATAGTTTGCAATATACGGCCATTATTTCTTTTGAAGCTTTAATCCTTCCGGGACACTTAAGGAAAATGGTCTGTTTTAAAACAGTGCTGAATCTTCTGCAGCAAAAACTGTTTAGCGCCAGACCGCAATTGCGGCGACGAGGTTGAGAAGTTATCGAATTTTTCGGCGGATGCTTCTCCGGCAGAGTCACTGTCGTCAGGGTGTATACAAATAAACAAAAGTGCATCCACATGACAAAAATTAAACATATGCCACTTTTCTCCGACCTTGTCCCACCGGTAAAAAGGCAAAAGGAGAATTATTATGTGTGGAATTATTGGTTACACAGGCACTGAAAGTGCCATTACAAAACTTACAGACGGGCTTACAGCTCTTGAGTACAGAGGTTATGACTCGGCAGGCGTTGCATTTTTCGCCGACTCCGGTCTTATGTCCGTAAAATCCAAAGGAAGACTTTCTTTCCTTAAAGAAAAATTAGACGGGGTTAAAGAAGCGTTTGTCACCACTTGCGGCATCGGTCATACCAGATGGGCAACTCACGGTGAGCCTTCAGACACAAACTCCCATCCCCACGGAACAGAAAACCTTTATATTGTTCATAACGGGATTATCGAGAACTATACGGAAATAAAATCTTTCCTTCTGGAAAAAGGATATACATTTGAATCGGAAACAGATACAGAAACGGCAGCAAAGCTGATAGATTATTTCTATATGTCGGGAATGACTCCCACTGAGGCTATAAAAAGTGCAACGGCAAAAATCACAGGTTCTTATGCAATAGGGGCGATTTTTGCACAGCATCCCGGCAAAATCTTTGCATTCAGAAAGGACAGTCCTCTTCTTGTATGTCCATCCGATATCGGCAACTTTATAGGTTCGGATATATCTGCAGTGCTGAGATATACAAAAAAGTTTATAAGACTTGAAGAAGGCGAAATCGCAGTTCTTTCCCCTGATAATATTGAAATTCTGTCCGTCAACGGAACTTTAGTTCAAAAAGAATATGAAACTGCGGCTTGGGATATTGAGGCTGCCGAAAAAGGCGGATATCCTCACTTTATGATAAAAGAAATTCACGAAGAGCCCGATGCAATTTTAAAGACCCTCCGTCCCAGAATAAAGGATGGATTGCCTCATTTTGACATAGGCAGGCTTACAGACCAAAATCTTGCCGCTTTCCGCACAATTCACATTGTTGCGTGCGGCACGGCAATGCACGCCGGTCTTATAGGAAAATATGCAATCGAAAAACTTGCACGCGTTCCTGTAAACGTTGAACTCGCGTCTGAGTTCAGATACAAAAATCCCGTTCTTTCCAAAGATGATCTTGTGATTATCATATCACAGTCGGGTGAAACTGCCGACACACTTGCAGCACTCAGACTTGCAAAGGCAGAGGGAATATATACTCTTGCAATTGTAAATGTTGCCGGCTCAACCATTGCCCGCGAAGCTGACGGTGTGTTATATACCTGGGCAGGTCCGGAAATTGCTGTCGCAAGTACAAAGGCTTATTCTGTGCAGATTTCGCTCCTATACCTCTTTGCCATCCGTCTTGCTCTTGCAAATGGCAATCTGACTTCGGGCAAAGCAAAGGATTACTGCGAAGAACTGCTGATTAAAGTTCCTGCGGCGGTTAACCGCACAATAGGACTTAAAACTCTTTGCTCTGATATTGCAGACAAATACAAAAATCATCACAGCATATTCTTTATAGGTCGAGGTCACGACTATCAGATAAGCTGCGAGGCAGCACTGAAAATGAAAGAGATTTCCTACATTCACTGTGAGGCGTATGCCGCAGGTGAACTTAAGCACGGAACCATTTCACTTGTAACTGACGGAACTCCTGTTTTTGCTTTTGCAACATCAACAGAGCTTTTTGAAAAAACCGTCAGCAACATAAAAGAAGTGAAATCCCGCGGGGCAAAAGTTGTGCTTTTCACAAAAGAATCAATGGAAATTCCGGATGATATTGCAGATGATATTATCCGCGTGCCCGAGCTTTCGGAAATCTTTATGCCTATAACGGCTATTACCCCGGCTCAGCTTTTTGCATATTATATGTCCTGCCATTTGGGCTGCGATGTTGACAAACCCAGAAACCTCGCAAAATCAGTAACGGTAGAGTAAGGAGGGGCAAGTTATGGGAAAATATTTCGGAACAGACGGCTTCCGTGGAGAAGCCAACAAAGTTTTAACAGTTGAACATGCATTTAAAGTTGGCAGATACCTTGGATGGTATTACGGCAAAGAACATAAATGCAGAATTGTAATAGGAAAAGACACAAGGCGTTCGAGCTATATGTTTGAATATGCTCTTGTTGCGGGACTTACCGCCAGCGGTGCAGACGCATATCTGCTTCACGTTACCACCACTCCATCCGTTTCTTACGTTGTAAAAACAGATGAATTCGACTGTGGTATTATGATTTCGGCAAGTCACAATCCTTATTTTGACAACGGAATCAAATTAATTAACAATCGTGGCGAAAAAATGTCCGAGTCAATAATTGCCGACATTGAGGCGTATCTTGACGGGATAATAGGCGAACTTCCTCTTGCAACGGGCGAAGCCATAGGCCGCACTGTTGACTATGCGGCAGGCAGAAACCGTTATACCGGTTATATAATTTCTCTGGCAAAAAATTCCTACAAGGATTTAAAAATCGGTCTTGACTGTTCTAACGGCAGTACATGGATGCTTGCAAAAAATGTTTTTGACACTCTTGGCGCCGAAACATATGTTATAAACAATCAGCCCAACGGAACAAACATAAATAACGGTTGCGGATCAACCCATATTGAGGGTCTTTGCGAGCTTGTAAAGGAAAAGGGACTTGACATAGGCTTTGCCTTTGACGGCGATGCAGACAGATGTCTTGCAGTTGATGAACTGGGCAATGTTCTGACAGGTGACCATATTTTATACTTCTGTGGCAAATACCTCAAAAATCTTGAAAGACTTAGCAAAGATACGGTTGTTGCAACCGTAATGTCCAACATGGGGCTTTTCAAAGCGCTTGGTGAATCAGGCATTGAATGTGTCAAAACAGATGTTGGCGACAAATATGTTTATGAGGCTATGCAAAAAGGCGGATTTTCGCTGGGTGGCGAAGAGTCCGGACATATCATTTTTTCCAAATATGCGACAACAGGTGACGGACTTATAACTGCAATAAAAATCATGGAAGTGCTTATTGAAAGCAAACTTCCTGCATCAAAGCTTTGTGACGGATTTGTGCGTTTCCCACAGATTGTAAGAAACGTGCGCGTGTCCGATAAAGATGCGGTTATAAATGACCCTGATGTTAAAAGCGCAGTTAAGTTTGCCGAAGACCAACTCGGCGACGATGGTCGTATCCTGCTCCGCAAGAGCGGAACTGAGCCGCTTATAAGGATTATGGTTGAGGCAATGGGTGAAAATCTTTGCAAGGCACTTTCCGACAAGGTTGCTGAAACAATTATTTCAAAAGGATATGCAGTAGAATAAAACAAAAAACTCCTTTCAAACGAAAGGAGTTTTTTTATTTAGAATTTAAAGTATTCTTTTGCGTTGTAATAACAGATGCCTTCAACAATCTTTTTAAGGGATGCTTTATCGTTTGGATATTCTCCTTCTTCCACCCATTTTCCGATGAGATTGCACAGAATTCTTCTGAAATACTCGTGTCTGGGGTAAGATACAAAGCTTCTTGAGTCGGTAAGCATTCCTACAAATCTGCCAAGTATACCAAGATTTGCAAGTGCCAGCATCTGCGCTTCCATACCGTCGCGGTTGTCATTGAACCACCAGCCGGAACCAAACTGAATTTTACCTGCTGTTGGTGCTTTCTGGAAATTGCCGAGCATTGGTCCGAGAACATAGTTGTCTTTGGGGTTCAATGTGTAAAGAATGGTTTTGGGAAGTACATCATCATACTCCAGGCTGTTTAAAAATGCTGCGAGTTTTTCTGCAATACACAGGTCGTTTATTGAATCAAACCCCGTATCTGGTCCAAGCTTTTCGAACATTTTTGTGTTATTGTTACGGAGCGCACCTATGTGAAGCTGCATACACCAGTCGCGTTTAACATACTCGGATGCACAATGTTTTAAAACTGCTGTTTTATAAATATTTTCTTCTTCGACAGTTATTTCGCCGCCATTTACCTTTTTCTCAAACACTGCAGCCGCATCCCCCACTCCGAAAGGTACATACTCAAGTGCATGGTCGGAAAGCCGGCAGCCTACGCTGTGGAAATATTCTATTTTTTCACTTAAGAATTTCAGCACCTCATCATAGGTTTTAACACCTGCCTGCTCAAGATAAGGCATAAATGTGTCTTTGCCTATTTCAACAATTTTGTCCGGTCTGAAGGTGGGCAGAATTTTTGTTTCAAAACTTTTAAGCTGTTTATGATATTCCAGAGAATCAATGGGGTCGTCGGTTGTACATATTGTCTCTACATTTGATTTTCTGATAAGTGACTGTGTGGAAAAATCGTCTCTTTTTAAAAGCTCATTACATTTGTCCCATATTTCCTTTGCACTTTCGGGTGAAAGCGGGGTGTCAATATCAAAATATCTTTTAAGTTCAAGATGTGTCCAGTGGTAAAGCGGATTACCGATCAAAAGCGGCATGGTCTCAGACCATTTGAGCCATTTATCATAATCGGCTTACCTGTAATGTCCTCTTCCGGAACACCGTTGGAACGCATCTGGCGCCATTTATAGTGGTCTCCGCCGAGGAATAAATCATATGTGCTTTTAAATTTATAATCCTCCGCAATCATCTGCGGCGACAGATGACAATGGTAGTCAATTATGGGAAGATCTTTTGCATAATCTTCATAAAGTTTTCTCGCTGTTTTATTTTTCAGCATGAATTTGTCATTTATAAAACTCATTTCTGTTCTCCTTTAAAAAGTTTTTTCACCACGTCATACGCGAGCTTGGGTCTGCGGTACATATCAACGATACCCTTGTTGTTCTGGCATTTTGGACGTGACATAAACAGTCTTGACTTTGTTATGCGGCAGTCGGCAAACAGCCAGATAAACATACCTGTAAGTCTTTCATTATCAAGGTAAACAGACAGGTTATCTGTCAGTACATCTGCCTGACGTTCCTCGCTCCATTTAACTCTTGACGGATCACGGTATCCGTAAATTCCACCTGCGCCGAACTCGCTTACGATGAAGGGCTTATCTGCTCCCTCTGTATCTGACTGAACCCAGTCCATAAGGCGGTTTAAGTCTCCTCTGGTATCTGTTCCGCTATACCAGCCGGTATAACAGTTGTATGAAACAATATCGGGGTATCCGAGGGATATATCTTTATAATATTTGTTTGATGCGGATGTCGTGGGACGGCTTTTGTCCATTTCCTTTATCTGCTCATACTGACGTTTATACATCAGGCTGCAATCAGGGTCCTCCGACGCACACTCGTTTAAAATTCCCCAGATTACAATAGAGGGATGATTATAATGATTTTCAATCATTTCAGCAATGCAATCCTCACACTGCTTTTCAAAGTTAGGATTTTTCATCTGCTCTACTGT
>JAZOQS010000038.1:0-2012 GCA_045656205.1 Clostridia bacterium
AATGGCGCTTTAACACAAGCATTACGGCATCGCCTTTTTTGATGCCCAGGGACTCGAAGTAGTTCGCAGTTTTTGCGGAGTACTTCTTCATATCGCTGAGAGTAAACTTTTTGTCTGTCTTGTCATTTGCAACCCACATCATAGCAAGCTTATCCGGGTTCTTTTCTGCAATCGCATCCACGCAGTCAAATGCAAAGTTGAATGTGTCTTCATTTTTGAATTTGATGCCGCTAAACACACCGTTTTCATCATAGGATGATTCAATGAATTTGTCCGCAACTGTTTCATATTTTTCCTTTTGTTCAGCAACTTTTTCAGCAATAAAAGGCGCTTCCGGATACTCTTCGCTAACCGTTCCGTCCTGCGGATTTAATACAACCGCATGGAATTCACATCCACCTTTAGATACTGCAACCATACCGTGAGGAATAAGGCTGTTATAAAAAATAGAATCGCCCTCGTGAAGAACATCTATGTGATTTCCAACCTGAACCTTGAGTGATCCCTTAACAATCACATCAAACTCCTGACCGTTATGGGAGTTTAACTGAATCGGAGCGCTTTGTTCCTCCTCAAGATACGGGAATTTAACGAGGAAGGGTTCTGCAAGTTTTCCTCTGAATTTAGGCGCAAGGTTATCATACTCTACGCCATGCTTCTTCATAATTTTAAGGCCTTCGCCCTTTCTTGTAATAGCAAATGATGTAAGGGTAGAACTTGTTCCCTCTAACAAATCCACAACTTCGACGCCGCAAGCTTTTGCGCATTTATAAATAAATGTAAAGCTGAAGTCTGTTTCCCCTTCTTCTAAAACTTTGTAGTCATCAAGCGATACACCGCAAAGCTTTGCAAGCTCTTCCTGTGTATAACCTTTTGCTTCACGCAAATCCTTGATTCTGCCTGCTACCTCTTTTAAACTGTACTCCATTGTTTTGTCTCCTTTCATTTTCGCGACTATTATTACTTGTTACGAATTTGAATAAAACAAAAAAACTCGTCTCAAAATAATCTTTGAGACGAGTTATAAAACCCGCGGTACCACTCAAATTACAGAAAATGAAATTCTGTCACTTACCAAGCTCTAACAAGCCCTTTGCTTTTACGCAGCATTACGGAAGGAATCTACTAGGCTTTGCCGTTCGGTCCTCCGACTCAGAGGTGATGGGTCATTGGAAAGCTGTGCCATTGCCTCGCACCATCCGGCAACTCTCTCAAGGCTCACAATCCGACCGTCCTCGTCACAGTCTTTTTGTGATATTCAAATTTGTTATACATTATATACCTTAAAATTCAATTTGTCAACACTTTCTTATTAAAATTTTATCGAATTCCATATTTTTCAATAATATAATCCATGTCTTTATCGCCTCTGCCGGAGAGGTTGATGAGAACAGAGCCCTTGCCCATCGTTTTCGCAAGCTTCATACCATAAGCAACCGCATGTGAACTTTCGATTGCCGGAATAATGCCTTCCATTCTGGAAAGTTCAAAAAATGCGTCAATTGTTTCATCGTCTGTTACAACATCATATTTTACTCTGCCAAGGTCGTGCAAGAACGCATGTTCCGGACCGCTGGACGGATAATCAAGACCACTGGCAACGGAATATACAGGAGCAGGTTCTCCGTTTTCATCTTTCAGCATAATGCTGTTAAAGCCGTGCATAATTCCTTCGCTACCATATGTCAGGCTTGCCGCATGGTCGCCAAGTGCAGTTCCTCTTCCTAAAGGCTCAACACCGTAAATGTCAACCGGATCATTTAAAAAGCCTGCAAATAATCCCATAGCATTTGAGCCACCACCGACACATGCCACAATAGCATCTGGCAATTCTCCCGTCATGTCTATAAACTGCTCTCTTGCTTCAATACCTACCACACTCCGAAAATCTCTCACCATCATCGGGAAGGGATGCGGGCCAAGCACCGAACCGATGCAATAGATGCAATCTTTATATTCCTTGCTGTAAGCATCAAACGCGGCGTCTACCGCCTCTTTTAAGGTTTGCAGGC
>JAZOQS010000039.1:0-7709 GCA_045656205.1 Clostridia bacterium
AGTGGTATAAATTCGTTTTTGATTTTCTTACCGATACGCGCTTTATCATACAACATTCTCACCGCAGTAAGTGCCATAATTTTAGCTGGCAGAATTATCGCCGCATTAGCGTCTGTCATATGGAATTCCTTACTGTGTAAAAGCCCGTCAAATCCTCCGACCGTCGGCTGAATTACCGGGATAAGGTGGCTTAAATCTCCAATATCCGTAGATCCTGTCATATCAATATTTTCATAAATTTTATCTTTTGATAAAAATTCAAGTGCAACTTCTTTAAAAAGTTCCCCAAAATTTCTGTCCTGTTTGAGAGGAAGATAACCGCAGGCTGTTTCTATTTCAGCTGTTGCTCCAACCATCTGTGCCGCTCCTGAAATTGCCCGATCGACAACTTCTGACGCATTTTTTATGGCTGACATATTCGCGCCACGGATATAACTGTCCATACAAACTTCATCCGGAACGGAGTTTACAACGTCCCCTCCTTTAGTGATGATAGGATGAATTCTTATTTTATCTTCATCACGGAAAGTTTCTCTGTTTGAATGGATTCCGACTATTGCAAGAGCTGCCGCGTTTAATGCATTGACTCCGTCAAACGGTGTTGATGCATGGACCGCTCTGCCTCTGAAAGTAACACTTTTGCCCAAAAATCCAAGGCTGGTGCCATGAACAAAAACTGCCTCCTGCGGCATATTTCCTTCAGCGTGAACCATCATGGCTGCATCAACACTGTCAAATTCACCTTCATATATGAGTTCTTGCTTTCCGCCAAACAGTTTGATTTTACCATCTTCACGGAGTTTTTTTCTGTAGTCTATTTCTATGTACTCCTCAGCGGGAACTGCAAAAAAGCTTACCTTTCCGTCAAGTTCGTCCATAACACCGCTTTCCTTAAGGCCATATGCAACGCCGAGCATTGCGGCAAGCTGTGCATTATGTCCGCAGGCGTGTGCTGCCCCCGTTTTTGGATTGCACTCTTCGTGGCCAAAGCAAGTTACGGCATCAAGCTCTCCGATAATAGCAAGATTGAAGTCATCACCACTGCCTATCTGCCCTTTAACGCCTGTCATCGCCATGCCATTTCTGTATGGAATGCCCATTTTTTCAAACTCATCTTTTATAAGCTGCGATGTTACTTTTTCGCAATACCCATGTTCGGGTGTTTTCATAGCATTTTCTGCAAATGCTATGATTTTATCAGCATTTTCATCAATTTGCTGAATAACCTTTTTTTCAATTTCTTCCAATTTCACTTTTATGACCTGCCTTTAATGTTTACAATTCGTTTATAAATACTTCTCTTTTTTCTTCAAGGGATTTAATAAATGCATTACACACTTTAACCGCGGTGAGATAAAAATCCGGGTCTTCCCCTTTTCCGGACTTTATTGCTTCAATAAAACTGTCGCACTGAATGTCATCCATTCCGGCATAATTTATAGTCTCACACAAATATTTATCATGTGTATAATAAACCTCTGCTTTAAGTGCACCCTCATTTGATGCATAATTCATTACAACCGGAAAACCGTCATAGTTGGCAACAGCTACAGGGCATCCCGCCGTAGCAACTGTGCTGACAGATTTTACATCTGTTCCAAATATCTGAAGCATTGATTCAATCAGATGGTGTGAGTAAAAATGCAGTCCGCCGTATGGAGAACCCATTGTAGTCGGATAGCATACACAACCGGATTGAATAAGCTCTCTGTCGGGCAGGGTTTCTTTCATTTTCAAGACGCCCTCGGTAAGTTTTATATAGCTTCCGGCACAAAGAATACTGCCGCTTTTTTTGATTTCCGAGATAAGTTCTTTGGAATCGCTTACCGAACAGGTGAATGGTTTATCAATAAATACCGGCAAGCCTGCTTTAACAAAAGGCATTGCGTAGGCTTTATGTTTGTCACCATGACGCGGAAGAACAAAAACTGCATCTATTATACCGACAAGTTCTTCAGGGTGTGATGCAATAAAATCTATACCGAACATTTGTGCAAGTGCATTTGTTTCTTCAGCAACATCTCCGAAAAGACCGTAGATTTTTACATCTTCCATTTTGCTTAAAATTTTACAAATATTTAATGCATGGCCGCCTTTATCTCCGCCGTCCGTGCCCAGAATCGCTACCTTTAACATATTTATCCTCTTTTCTTTTGTGCGGATTATAAATGTCGCCGAAATATTCAGAAACATTTGTAATCCGGTCAGACTGATTTTCAGCCCAACGAAAAATAAACGCTTTGTACACTTCTACTCGTCACATTAACTTTCGTTTTTCTCATACCAAAACGCCCTATGGGCGGGACGGGAGAAATGTGGAGGTTAACCAAAAAAACTCCCGTCCGGAGAGTATTTAATATCTAAACTACCGGTCAGCAGGTCAAACTAATCGGCAGTAGATACCTGAAATGATAACCTGTGTGGCGCGATATTTACAAAGCTCCACATAGAAAAGTTCCGACTGCATTAGTTATGTAAATTCTGCAGTCAAAAGCCAAAAAAATATCAAGTCGTCATTAGCTCGCGGATTATATTGATTATACACATTCTTGATTCAAACCCTCTGGTTTAAAGTTAGCGGGGCGGAGTACAATGCAGTGGAGGGCGGGACTACTATGCCGCCACTTGCTCCGCCACCGATAGCTATTCGATAATAATCCCAGTCAAATTACCTTGTTGGGTTCTGCCAGAAACTGTGCCCGAATTTTCTTATAACTTCTTTGTCATCCGGGACACAGCCTCCGGACCAATTTCATTTTTCATAGGTTCATTATTTTCAAACGCCTTTATATCTTTTGCAAACTGACAAACAATATATTCTCTCATATCAATTGTTGGTCCGCCAAGATGAGGCGTAAGCATCACGTTAGGCAGTGTTCTGAGTTTACTGTCAACCGGCAAGGGTTCCTGAGAATATACATCAAGCATTGCAAAAAATCTGCCTTCTGCAAGAAGCTCTTCCATAGCTTCTTCATCAACAACCTCGCCTCTTGCCGTGTTCATAAGTATTGTATCGGGTCTTAATTTTTCCATAAGCTCACGGCTAATGCTGCGCTTGGTTTTTTCATTAAGTCCCATATGTAACGAAACAATGTCACAAGTTTCAAATATTTCTTCTTTACTTGCTTTTCTTGCTCCGTATTTTGCTGCTTCTTCATCTGAAAGATGTCCTGAATTAATCAGAACCTCCATATCGAACGGCTTAATCATTTCGATGAAGTTTCTTGCTATTTCACCAAAACCCACAAGTCCTATCTTTTTGCCGAAAAGGCCTCTGTTTGTCCAGTTTTCGTTCCAGCCGCCATTGCGGACCTGTCTCATATATCTTTCAAGTTCACGGAGTGAGCAAAGAATATAAGCAAGACAGCCTTCAGCAACCGATTTTGCGAAAATGTAGTTACCTGTCAGTGTAACAATTCCTTTTTCATAGACACTTTCGTCAACCGTTCCCGCCATCGAACCGCCGGTGTATGCAATCATTTTTAAATTTGGCAGTCTGTCTGTCACTTCTTTAGTAAACATAAGACTTCCCCAACCGCATACAATAACATCTGCATCATAAGCCTCTCTTGCCAGGTCATCGGCAGTGGGTTGTGATTCTGTCATATTTCTTGTGACCTCTCCAACCTTGGCAAGTTCTGCCATTGCTTTTGGAGTTGCAAAAGTATTTCCTGTTTGGTTATTTGGTATGGATACGTATATTTTCATAAAATTACTCCTGTAAATTATTTCAGATATTCTCTGTCATACAGTTTGGCAAGTCCGCCGATTGAGGTTGCTCTGTATTTTTTAGACATATCTTTCCCGGTTTCATACATTGTTTCAATCACAAGGTCAAGTGATATTTTTCTTGTGTCAACAAGAATGTTCGCTAGATTAACCGCGTTTATTGCTCTCATTGCTGCGACTGCGTTTCTTTCGATACAAGGTATCTGAACAAGTCCTCTGACCGGGTCACAGGTAAGACCGAGATGATGCTCAATTGCAATTTCAGCAGCATATTCTATCTGGTCCAGACTCATATCATAAAGCTCACAAAGAGCTGCCGCAGACATTGCGCATGCAGTTCCTATTTCTACCTGGCATCCACATTCGGAACCGGAAATGGATGCATTTGTTTTAATGAGGTTGCCGATTATTGATGCTGTTGCAAGAGCTTTTATTATCTGACTGTCAGAAAAATCGCGCTTTCTCTGGTTATAATAAAGCACCGCCGGCAGAACTCCGCAGGCGCCGCAGGTGGGTGCAGTTACAACCGTTCCGCTTGCTGCATTTTCTTCACCCACTGCATATGCATAAGCACACACAAGTCTGTTTTCTTTATTTTCCGGACTTTCGTCCATATGTGTTTTATTGTAAATATATTTTGCTTTTCTTGTTATTCCAAGTTCGCCGGGCAGAACTCCGTCAACAGAAATTCCGCGGTTAATGCTTTCTTTCATCTTCTGCCAGATTTCTGATAAGAACTCCCATATTTCAGGGCCCTCAACCTCTTCAACATACTGCCAGAATCTGATATCCTTTTCTTTGCAATATCTGAGGATATCCCTATATGTGCTAAGCTCATATATACCTTTATTCTCTTCCAGTTCTACCCCTTCAATACTTATTTCTCCACCACCGAGGCTATAAGCAAATCGTTGGTCTATAAGTTCTTCACCCTCGTAAGCAAAAAGTTCCATTGCGTCCGGATGGGGTGTTTTGATTTTAATTCCGTCAAGTAAAACATTCGACTCAGCCGGATAAAATGCTTTTTGAATAACTTCAGCCGTTCCGCGGCCGATGCCCGTGTGAGCAAGCGAACCATAAAGAACAACTTTGAATTTATCAGCTTCGCTGAACATTTCTTTGTAAATGGTACAGATTTTTTCAGGTCCCATGGTATGAATACTTGAAGGGCCACTACCGACTTTATAAAGTTGCCTCAAAGATTGCATCTGACGGGACTTTTTAATCTGGTTGTCAGTTTCATCCAGAATGAAATAGTCTGTTGAAATACGAAAACAATTACAAATCTTATAAAGCGTGTCAATGGACGGGGCACTGATCCCATTTTCCCATTTGGAAACTGCTCTGTTTGTTATTCCGATTTTACTCGCAAGCTCCCCCTGGGTCATACCATATTTTTTTCTGAGCTCGTATATTTGCTGTCCTATTTGTTCTTTATTCACGACACCCACCACCTAAGCAAAAAAATGTATGATTCTCTACTATAATATAATTATACAATATCACAGGTGAACCATAAACACAATATAATAAAATTTTATTCAACCAACGGTTGACTGATATTTTGTTAATTTTTACTATATTTTGCACCAATTCTTCGGCAAATATAACAAATACACTAATTTTTTATCGCATTTATCAACCAACAGTATTATTTTTTTGGAAATTCAATCAAATTCACTCAACCAAAATTCGCAAAAATATTTGTCGGATATTTTACAAATTCTCCTCTTGGTATCGAGAGAAATTTTAAGAAAAAAATCGTAACATCAATTGATGTTACGTTTTTTCTAATCTATATTTATTTTTGCAAGACCCGCTTCGGATGTTTCTTTATAACCGGTATGCATATCAAGGCCGGTTTCTTTCATAGTCTGAACAACTCTGTCGAACGAAATTTTTCTTGTATTCCACAAAAAACTTGCCAGATTTACCGCATTTATCGCCCTCATTGCCGCAACCGCATTTCTCTCAATACAGGGTATCTGAACCAGTCCGCAAATAGGGTCACAGGTAAGGCCGAGGTGGTGTTCAATTGCAATTTCGGCAGCATATTCTATTTTGTCAATCCCAAGTCCGTGAAGTTCCGCAAGAGCTGCTGCCGCCATCGCGCAAGCACTTCCTACTTCCGCCTGGCAACCACATTCCGCCCCGGAGATGGAAGCATTGGTTTTAATAAGATTTCCTATTATCCCCGCCGTCATCAAAGCTTTTATAATATCATCATCACTGAATTTATTTTTCTGTTGCTGATAATAAAGCACCGCCGGAACAACTCCCGCCGCACCGCAGGTAGGTGCAGTGACTATTGTTTCCCCCGATGCATTTTGTTCACTGACAGCAAATGCATAGGAACAGACCATTCTGTTTTCGCGGGTTTCTGCGGGTTCACCGAAAACATCGCTGTTAAAAAGGGATTTTGCCTTTTTCAGAACATCAAGGCCACCCGGAAGAACGCCTTCATCCTCAAGACCGTTCTTGATGGATTTTTTCATTGTCAACCATACATTTTTCATATAATCGGCAAATGATTCATCCTCATTTTCAGCCACATATTCCCACAGGCGAATTGATTTTTCTTTGCAGTAATGGGCAATATCGGTAAAGTTTGAAAGTTTGTATTTCTTCTCAGGTTTTTTAACTTCCTCGTTTTCAAAAACTATACTTCCTCCGCCAACACTCAAAACCGTTGCTCTGCTTATTTTCTCACCTTTTTTCAGTGCAAAAAGCTCCATTGTATTAGGGTGAGGAAGGTCATTTTTATCACAGTCAAAAACAATTTCACAGCTGTATGGCGAAAAGGTTTTTCTGACCACCACATCCGTCCCGTGTCCCTTACCCGTTTTTGCAAGAGACCCGTAAAGAACAACTTTAAAAGAGTCTGCATCGCTGTATTTTTCTTTAAATATCTTACAGGCTTTTTCCGGACCGATTGTGTGAGAACTGGAGGGTCCTCTGCCTATTTTATAAAGTTCTGTCAACGATTCCATAACTAATACCTCTCTTTAAATCTCCACTTTATATCTTATGTTTTTTTCTGTCAACTATAAATATATTTTCAAAACATTTTCTCCACCTTTAGTTGAAATATACAAATTACATATTGACTCTTGTCCGGCAATATTGTAAAATAAAAGTAGGGTGATTTTATGAAAAAAATTCCGATACTATTACTAATATTTTCCTTGTTATTCACCGGTGTATATGCTTCTGATTTTTCCGCACTTACCATTACTACACCATATGTCAATTCTACCATTGATTATGGCATTTGCCAAAAAGACGGTCATACATTTCTTGACTTTGCAAGGACATGTGAATCTCTTGGGGCAGCAGTATTTGAGTGCTGTGAGGAAAAGAGTTATTTTATCATAACTCGAGACGGAGATGTGGCTACGCACACCACCGGCAGTGATTATTTTGAGCTGAACGGTGAGGCTTATCATATCGCTTGCGGCTCATTTTCGGATGATTCAGGAAGATTTTATGTTCCTAACGAAATGATAGAAAAGATTTTTTGCCTTTCAATTTCCGGAACAAGTATAAACCGTGAAATGCACAGTAATTATTATAACACGCTCATCAGCAATCTGTTAAATTACTGCATTTATGACGATTTTTATCCCGAAAATTTCACAAGATATTTCAGTTTTTATTGTGCTAATCCGTCAATGGATCCCGGCGTGGTAATCAACAGTGTAAATATCGGGCTTGACAAAAAATATTTCGACGATGCATCCGTGGTCAGGGATGTAAATTCAAAAACTATTCTGGTTAACAAATTAAACCGTCTGCCGGAGGATTATATTCCGCCGGAGCTGGTATCGGTATCAGGAAAACACACACCGTCTGATGGCAGAAGTTATCTTATGGACAAAGAAGCATACGGCAAATTTTCTGAAATGTATGATGCCGCCCGTAAGGAAGGCTTAACGCTCCGTATTGTATCTTCATACCGCACTTTTGCCTACCAGGACAAC
>JAZOQS010000040.1:0-4007 GCA_045656205.1 Clostridia bacterium
ATGTTTACAAAACAAAGGTTGGAGAAACCGAAACGGCGGGCGAGCTTTATGACCGCATAGCCAAAGAGGGAGCACAGCTTTTGTGCGATACAGTGGAAAAGATTTTTGCGGGAACTGCCACAAGAACAAAGCAGGATGATGAGCAGGCGACATATGCGCCCATGCTGACCAAAGAAATGGGAAAAATTTGCTTTGACAGGTCAGCTGCAGAAATTTATAATCAGATAAGAGGTCTTAATCCGTGGCCTGGAGCATATACACACACCAATAAGGGCATACTTAAAGTGTATTCGGCAGAAATTGTCGACAAAGACGGTGAAGGAACTCCGGGCGAAATAAAGAGTAAGAAAAACGGACTTGACATATGTACCGGAAAAGGAATTTTAAGACTTAAAGAAGTTCAGCTTCAGGGCAAAAAGCGTATGATGGCAGAGGACTTTTTAAGAGGAGCAGGAGATATATGTTTTATATAGATATTTATTATCTGATACTTGTTGTGCCGGCAATAATTCTTTCAATGATTGCACAGGCAAAGGTGTCATCCACATTTAAAAAATATTCGCAGGTATTTTCGGGAAAAGGAATGACAGGCGAGGATACAGCCAATCTTCTTTTGATGAAAAACGGAATAAATGATGTTTCGGTAGGCACAATTTCAGGAAATCTGACTGATAATTATAACCCGAGAACCAAGCAGATCAGCCTGTCTGACCCTGTTTACGGTTCAAGTTCAATAGCGGCAATTGGTGTTGCTGCACACGAAACGGGACACGCGATTCAGCATAGTACGGGCTATGTTGCAATAAAAATGAGAAATGCAGTTCTGCCGGTTGCACAGCTTGGTTCAAATATGGCAATGCCGCTTGCAATTTTTGGATTTATTCTCGGTATGCCGACGCTTGTGAACGCCGGAATTCTGCTTTTTTCTGCAGTTGTGCTTTTTCAGGTGGTAACTCTGCCTGTTGAGTTTAATGCAAGCAGACGTGCCATTAAAATTATAAGAGAAACAGGAGTATTATCGGAGGAGGAACTTGTCGGCGCTAAAAAAGTGCTTTCGGCAGCGGCGCTTACCTATGTAGCGGCAATGCTTACAAGTCTTATGAGTTTGCTGCGTCTTATTCTCCTTTCGAGAAACAGAAACCGATGAGATATACTGCACTTAAAATTCTTTTGAATGTTCTGGAAAACGGCAGTTATTCAAACCTTGAACTTGCCGGCGGAATGGGACATTTAAACGATAAGGACAAGGCACTTGCCACAACACTTGTTTACGGCGTTTTACAGAATAAAATGAGGCTGGACCATATTATTTCAGCATACTCTAAAATCCCGCTGAGAAAAATTTCTCCGGACGTTTTAAATATACTTCGTATGGGCGTTTATCAGGCGCTTTTTATGGATAAAATACCTGACTATGCACTTACCAATGAGAGCATAAAACTGGTGAAAAAATGTAAAAAAACCTCGGCAAGCGGCTTTGTAAACGCTGTTCTGCGCGGAGTTTTGCGCGGAGATAAGGAAATAAAATATCCCGCGGGCAGACTGGAAAACCTAAGCACATACTATTCCTGCCCCTTGTGGATTTGCAAAATGTGGGACAAAATGTTTCCGGAAAAACTTGAGGATTTGCTCCGCTCAATGAGTGAAAAACCGGCTTTTTCGGTGAGAGTAAATACTCTTAAAATGACAGTAGATGAGTTTATCAAAAAAAGAGGCGGCGAAAAATCAAAACTGCAGAAAGATGTTGTTGTTTTACAGTCAGGTCTTGATGTGAAAAAAGACGACCTTTTTCAAAACGGATATTATTATGTCCAGGATGAGGCTTCTGCAATGGTGGCGGAATATCTTGCTCCTGAAAAGGGGCAGACCGTTATGGATCTTTGTGCCGCCCCGGGCGGAAAAACCACACATATCGCACAGATAATGGAAAACGAGGGCAAAATTTTTGCCTTTGATATATTTGAGCATAAGCTTGAAATTATAAAGGAAACGGCAGCCAGACTGGGCGTAGAAATTATTGATGCCCGTCTTGGTGATGCGTCCGTGCTAAATGAAGAATTTGTCGGGATGGCTGACAGAGTGCTCGTCGATGCCCCTTGCAGCGGGCTCGGAATTTTAAGGCGTAAACCGGAAATCCGGTATATGAAACAGCAGGAGGACCTTAAGGAGCTTGCTGAAATTCAAATAAGGATTCTTGATGTTGCCGCAAAGTATGTTAAAAAAGGCGGAATACTTGTTTACAGTACCTGCACAATAAGTGATGTGGAAAATGATGCTGTAACAAAACAGTTTCTTGAAAACAATGCGGATTTTGCACCTGTGGGTGAACCGTTGCAACTTCTTCCGTGCGACAATGGAGCGGACGGGTTTTATATGGCGAAATTCATTAAGGAGTAATATAAATTGATAAATTTAAAAGACCTTACATATGAGGAACTTGAGAATTTAATAAAATCCGAGGGAGAACCGGCGTTTCGGACAAAGCAGGTTTTCTCCTGGCTTTACAGAGGAGCAGAGTCTTTCGGAGATATGACAAATGTTCCCAAATCTCTTGCCGCAAAGCTTGACGGCAAAGCGGTGGTGAGCGTTCCGAAAATACGGGCTAAATATTTGTCTAAAGACGGAACTGTAAAGTATGTCTGGGAGCTTTCGGACGGTGAGTTTATAGAAAGCGTTGTAATGGAATATAAACACGGCAAAAGCATTTGCATATCAACGCAAGTTGGGTGTAATATGGGTTGCAAATTCTGCGCTTCAACAGTAGGCGGCAAAAAACGAGACCTTACCGCCGGAGAGATAATTGACCAGATTATTTTCGCACAGAAAGACCTTGATATAAGAATTTCAAATGTTGTAATGATGGGAATCGGCGAACCGCTTGACAATTACGATAATGTAATAAAATTCTTAAGAAATGTCGGACATCCGGAGGGGCTTAATATCGGGTACAGGCATATATCCCTTTCCACCTGCGGACTTGCTGATAAAATTATAAAACTTGCAGAAGAAAAAATGCCGGTGACTTTGTCGCTGTCCCTTCACGCACCGACGGATGAGCTTCGGGAAAGCATTATGCCGGTAAACAGAAAGTTTAAAATAAAGCAGGTTATGGATGCCTGCAAGGAATATGTAAACAAAACGGGCAGAAGAGTCAGCTTTGAATATACACTTATTCATGGTGTGAATGATTCGGTAGCTCAGGCGAACAAACTTGCAGACCTGGTTAAAGGAATGCAGTGTCATATTAATTTAATCCCTGTTAATGAAGCGAGGGAAAATATGGTCCGCAGTTATAAAGCGGATGTTCAGAAATTTATGGATGCGCTTCTGTCAAGAGGTGTAAATACCACCGTGAGAAGACAGCTCGGTAATGATATAAACGCGTCGTGCGGTCAGCTCAGGGCAAAGGAGAGTGAAAAAAGATGATTGCCGGAGGATACACATTAACCGGAACAAAACATGAAAAAAATCAGGATAATTTCCTGATAAAAAATGTAAACGATATCGACATGTTTATTGTGGCTGACGGAATGGGCGGTCACGCGGCAGGGGATGGTGCAAGTGCTCTTGCAATACAGCTGATAGAGAAAAAATTAAAAGATTTCAGCGAAGAAGCCTTGAAAAAAGCAATACTGAGTGCAAATCTCCAGATTCTGCTTAAAGCCGGAACAAAAGAGGAATATAAAGGAATGGGGACAACTCTTGCGATGTGTATGGTGAAAGGCAATGAGCTTTTCATAGCACACATCGGTGACAGCAGAGTTTACATAGACAAGGGCGACGGGGACATTTATGTTACCAAAGACCATTCAGTTGTCCAGCAGATGGTTGACCGGGGCGAGATAACCGGCAGCGAGGCAAAAGAACACAAAATGAAAAATGTCATCACGAGGGCACTTGGCGTTGAGGAAAACGCAAAGGTTGAAACGGAACTTACTGATCTTACAGAGGACACAGTAATTGTTATATGCTCTGACGGTGTTTCAAACGTAATTGACGATGAAGAA
>JAZOQS010000041.1:0-3175 GCA_045656205.1 Clostridia bacterium
TCCAGGCCACGGATTAAGACCTCTTATCTGATTATAAATTTCTGCAGCTGACCTGTCAAAGCAAATTTTTCCCATTTCTTTGGTCAGCATGGGCGCATATGTCGCCTGCTCATCATCCTGCTTTGTTCTTGTGGCAGTCCCCGCAAAAATCTTTTCCACAGTTTCGCACAAAAGCTGAGCTCCCTCTTTGGCTATGCGGTCATAAAGCTCGCCCGCAGTTTCTGTTTCACCAACTTTTGTTTTGTAAACATCTATCATATCACCGGTGTCAAGACCTTCATTCATAAACATTGTGGTCGCACCGGCAAACTCGTCACCATTTATAACGCTCCACTGAATTGGTGCACTTCCGCGAAGTTTGGGAAGAAGCGACCCGTGCAGATTAATGCAACCAAGTTTCGGGTAATCAAGTACATATCCCGGCAGAATTTTTCCATATGCAACAACCACTATAAGGTCAGGATTTTCCTTTTCCAGAACTTCTTTAAGCTCGCCGTTTTTCAGGCTTTCGGGCTGGTAAATGTTCATTCCTTTTTCAAGGGCAAATTCTTTAACGGGAGGCATAACAACTTTCATTTCCCTGCCCTGTTTTTTATCCGATCTTGTGACAACACTTGTAACATTATATCCTTTGTCGCAGAGTGCTTTTAAGCTTTCCAACGCAAAATCGGGCGTTCCCATAAACATTATATTCATAGTATTTTTCCTTTTAATCGTAATTTTCCAGGACGTCAGCGTGTTCAATAAAAAGTGTGCCGTCCAGATGGTCTGTTTCATGACAGAAAGCACGCGCGGTAAATCCGCTTACGCTGTAAGTGTGTTCTTTTCCTGTTCTGTCCTGAGCTTTAAGAGTCACATTCATAGGACGTTTTACCATACCTCTTCTACCGGGTACACTTAGGCATCCCTCATATCCGTCCTGCTCGCCGCTCTTTTCCACTATTTCAGGATTTACAAGCTCATAAACACCTTCTCCGGTGTCCACAACAACAACACGTTTTAATATACCAATCTGTACTGCTGCAAGACCTACCCCGTTTGCGGCATACATTGTATCAATCATATCGTCAATGAGCTGGGAAAGTCTGTCGTCAAACACTTCCACTTTTCTGCTCTTCTTATATAATATATCTTCACCAATGGTCACAATTTGTCTGAGTGCCATAATTACCTCCTATAAAACAGATGTCGGGTTTATAACCGCACTAACCGATATTTTGCTTTTTTTCTCTTCATGCTCCGCGAGCATATCTTTTAAAACATCAAGTATTTTTTCTCCCCCTACCTTTATAAGTATACGGTAGCGGAATTTGTTTTTTATCTTTGAAAGCGGAGATTTTGCCGGCTCAAAATAATCTGCACACTGTACATTATATTTACCCAGATATTTTTTTAAAACACCATCAATATAATATGCATATTTTTCCGTTTCCGGTTCATTCTCCCCTGAAATTACAATGTTGACAATTCTTACAAAAGGCGGATTTTCAAGCAGCTGCCTGAGTTTTATTTCGCCCTCGTAAAATCTTTTGTAGTCCTGCGTTTTTGCCAGGTTTAGTGCCGGCGCCGCAGGTGTATATGTCTGGATGATTGCTCTGCCGGGAGTTTCCCCTCTGCCCGCTCTGCCGCACACCTGGGTGAGCATGGAAAAGCTTCTTTCCGATGCACGGTAATCATCCATATTAAGCATAGTATCTGCACTTATGACGCCAACTAATGTTACAAGCGGAAAATCTATTCCTTTTGTGACCATTTGCGTCCCTATAAGAACATCAATATGCTCATTTTCAAATTTATTTAGAATGGTCTGATGAGCATGTCTGCCCGAGGTGGTATCCGCATCCATACGGATGACCGATATTCCCGGGAAAAGTCTTTTAAGCTCATCCTCCACCTTTTGTGTGCCCGTTCCGAAATATCTGATGTGCGGACCTCCGCATTCGGGACACACATAGGGATTTTCCCTTTCAAACCCACAGTAGTGACAAACGAGTCTGTTTTTATCAGAATGGTATGTCAGGCTTATTTCACAGTGGGGACATTTTACTGCATATCCGCATGATCTGCAGGTGACAAAGGTTGAAAACCCTCTTCTGTTTAAAAACAGAATTGTTTGTTCTTTTCTTTCAAGATTTTTTGCTATTTCATCTTTAAGCTTCCGGCTTATCATAGATTTATTTCCCGCCGAAAGCTCTGCGCACATATCAACTATTTCAACGTCCGGCATTTGCTGGTTGTTGAATCTGTCTGACAGTTCAAGTATTTTATATTTTCCCTGCTTTGCCCGCCAGTATGTGGATACCGACGGTGTAGCAGATGCAAGAATAACAACTGAATCATACTGTCTGCCTCTGTAAAGTGCCACATTTACCGCACTGTAACAGGGGGATGATTCCGATTTGTATGAGTCGTCATGCTCCTCGTCCACTATGATAAGTCCTACATTGTCAAAGGGGGCAAATATTGCAGACCTTGCACCCACAACAAGTCTGACCTCACCGTTTCTTATTCTGCACCACTCGTCATATCTTTCGCCCATGGAAAGACCGCTGTGCAAAAGTGCAACACTGCTGCCGAATCTTGCTGTTACTCTTTCAGCCATCTGAGGCGTAAGTGAAATTTCAGGGACTAAAATTATTGCATTTTTCCCCTGTTTTATACACTCTGCCGCCGCATGGAGAAAAACTTCCGTTTTCCCGCTGCCCGTAACTCCGTGCAGAAGCATTGTTTCGTGTTTTTGCAAAGACAGACCTTCGGTTATGGCATCTATTGCCTTTTGCTGCTGTGGTGTAGGCTTTTTAGGTGTATCCCTCACCTCTCCAAGTTCAGACGGTTTACGGTAAACCTTCTTTTCTTCTATTATGATATAGCCTCTTTTTTCAAGAAGTGAAACAGATGACCTGCCGCAGTCTGCCGCGGCCATAAGGTCTGTGACAAGCATACTGCCCTGCTCGGTTAAGATTTCAAATGCAGTTGCCGCTTTGGGAGATACTTTAGCAAGTTCGTCCAAAGCATATTCAAATTCATTTTCTTCCGGTACAACAGTGGCAAACAGCCTTGTTTTATCGCCACTGCCTCCCACCATTTTATCTGATACACGGAGCACGCCTTTTTTCTCAAGTGTATAAATCGCCGAGGCGGACTTTAAATTTGCCGCCCGCATAAGTTTTTTTAT
>JAZOQS010000042.1:0-3558 GCA_045656205.1 Clostridia bacterium
GACAGCACGTTTTACGCCAAAACAAAATCCGGCACTTTTTGCTAAAATTATTTCAGCCATTATTAACCAATTCCTCTATACTTTTATACAGTTCTTTCGCGAGTGCATCGTCATTCAAATTATATCCGTCGGGATAAATGGGTTTCCCAAAACGCATTTCAAGCCCACCGCGAAACTTGAATTTTCCGCTTATACCCACCGGAATAATGGGAGTTCCTGTCTTGATTGCCATAAACGGCGCACCGTTTTTGAAATCTTCAAATTTAAGGTCTTTGCATCTTGTCCCCTGCGGAAAAAGTACAAGCGGGCTTCCGCTTTTAAGTGCCCGAAGCGATGCTTTTATTGCACCTATATCATTAGCGCCTCTGTTTACCGGGATACCGCCAAGTTTTTTCAAAAGACCCGCAAAAACGGGCACAAATAATTCTTTTTTCGCAAGAAACACGCATCTTCTCGGGAAAAAACTTGCCACAAGCACGGCATCATGATTGCTTATATGGTTACCGCATATAATGCATCCGCCGCCCTCAGTAATATTTTCCAATCCCGAAATCTTTGCGCCAAACCAGAATTTATACCAGAAATGCATAAATCCGGTGACCGCTTTGTATATAGCACCGTAAATCATATTATCACCTACGCAATTTTGCTCATTATAATGTTAAACAGTTTTTCAACAGACTCTTCAAGCTCAAAACCGGTGGTGTCCACCAAAAGAGCATCTTCCGCCCTGCAAAGAGGTGCAAACTCCCTGTGAGAGTCATTATAGTCCCTCTGCTTCATATCTGCAAGGACATCTGCATATTCCACCTGCTGACCTTTTAAAACCAGCTCGTCATAACGACGCTGTGCCCTGTCCTCTGCATCTGCAGTCAGATAGATTTTCACATCTGCGTCTGGCAGAACATAACTTCCTATATCACGACCGTCCATGATAACATTGTTTTTCTCAGCAAGTTTTCTCTGGAGTTCGACAAGCTTGAGTCTGACAGGAACAGCCCTTGCCACATCTGATGCCGCCATGGAAATTTCAGGAGTCCTGATTTTGTCCGAAACATCTTCTCCGCACAGGAAAATATGCATTTCGCCGCCTATATTTTCAATGTCTATTTCAATTTCGCCAAGAACTTTTTCAAGTTCTCCGGCATTTAATGTATCAATACCTTTTCTGACCGCAAAAAGACCAACCGCTCTGTACATCGCACCTGTGTCAATGTATATGCATCCGAGTTTTTTTGCAATAATTTTCGCTATGGTGCTTTTACCTGCACCGCCGGGACCGTCAATAGCAATAGTATAAGACATGGTTTACCTCCCGCAAATAATAATAAATTATTATACCAGATTTTTGCCAAAAAGACAATAGTATTTTTATCCTTTGCAAATATTTTCCGCCGCAAGATTTGCCGTTGCAAATGCAATCTGCAGGTTAAATCCGCCCGTATAGGCGTGGGCATCCAGAACCTCTCCGGCAAAATAAAGACCTTTGACCAATTTTGATTCCATTGTGGACGGATTGATTTCTTTTGTACTGATTCCGCCTGCAGTAACTATCGCCTCATTTACGGGGCGCATTGAATCTGCCTGAAATTCAAGATTTTTCATAAGGTCACAGAGTTTTTTCCGTTCCGCCTTTGTAATCTGATGAATTTTTGCTCTTGGATTTATTCCCGAAAGTTCCACTATAACCGGAATCGCTTTTGATGGCAAAAGCTCGGAAAGTGAATTTATAAAATCCTTGTTGGAGTTTTTCTCAAAATCGCGGAGAATTCTCTGATCCAGAGTTTTTTCATCCAGCGCCGGCTTTAAATCCACCGACATTTTATATTTTTTATCGGGCAGACCGTCCATATGGCAGCTTGCACTGAGCACCAGAGGTCCCGATACGCCAAAATGAGTAAAAAGCATTTCGCCCATTTCGGAAAATATCTTTTTGTCCCCGTCATAAACGGACAAAACAACATTTTTAAGGGATAGTCCCTGAAGTTTCTTAACCCAGTTTTCGTTTACATTAATGGGCACGAGCGAGGGCTTTATATCTGTTACCGAATGTCCAAGTTTTTCGGCTATTTTGTATCCGTCTCCGGTTGAACCGGTAACCGGATAACTTTTTCCGCCCGTTGCAACAATAACAGATTCTGCGGAGATTTTTCTGCCGCTCTCTGTAACAACTCCGGCTATGCATCCGTCTTTAACCGCTACCGAAAGCACTCTGTCCTGCATAACCTTAACCCCGCCGAACGCCATATAATTTCTTAGTGCACCAACAATGTCAAGCGCATTGTCCGACTGAGGAAAGACTCGGTTTCCACGCTCGGTTTTAAGAGGTACACCAAGCTCTTCAAAAAAAGCCATGGTGTCCCACGAATTGAACTTATATATTGCGCTCATAAGAAATTTCTTGCCGTTTATTACATTCTCAAAAATCTCTTCCGGGTCGCAGTTGTTGGTAAGATTGCATCTGCCCTTGCCGGTAATACGGAGTTTTTTACCAAGAGAGGCATTGCGCTCAACAACCAAAACACTTTTTCCTTTTTCTGCGCATTTGCCTGCAGCCATCATACCTGCCGCCCCTCCGCCTATAACTATTACATCAAAGGTATATGCCATTTTTCTCACCTCTTTTTTAAACAGTAGCTCCTATAGTCGAACCCGTTTTGGGCATTGATTTTTACGCCACTGCTTAACTAATTCTACCACAGTTCTACTTTAAAGTCTATATATATTTAAAAAAATATTTGCAAACCTTGTTTATTTATGATAGAATGATTATATATGTAAAAATATAGCTTTTAAGGAGTTAAATATATGGCACGCAAAGTAGTACGAAAGAAAACAAAGGCAACTGTCACTCCAAAGAAAAAGGGAGCTGCAAGCCCTGTAAAAAAGGAAACACTGACCATTGTTTTTGCCCTTTCAGGCATAATTTTCATAATGGGTATGTGGTCGGAGTTTTTTGGCGCATTCGGCGACTTTTTAAAGAGTATTTTCTGTGGTTTGTTTGGTAATGTGGCATACATTTTGCCCGTCATTCTCATTGCAGAAGCGGTGCTCAGCATAATTTCAACCAAAGAAAGGAATCTGAAAAGCAAAAAAATTCTTACAGGCATCATACCTGTTTTTTTCTCCATGTTTGCCCACTATCTTTACAGACTGGGAAACCCCATTTTGCCCGAAAATGGCGTTATTGGTTACTTTAACCTCGGTAACGCCGGTGAGAGCGGCGGTATAATCGGCGGCTGTCTTACTGACATTTTATATACCATTATGTCCAAAGGCAGCGGTGTGATAATCGTTGCGCTTATCCTCATACTTGCAGTATGTCTGTTTGAAATTTACGTTACATCCCTTATCCGCAAGGCGGTTACCGGCGTAAGACGTGCCGCAACTGACCTCAAGGAAGATATCCGCGAAGATATAGAGCACGACAAAGCAGCAGCAAAAGCCAATAAAAAGGTTGATTCTGTCCGCATCGAATTTTCCGATCACGAGCTTGAAGAATATAACTGGAACAACGCAGACGACGTTGTAATAAACGATGTTCTGGCAGGAAGCGAT
>JAZOQS010000043.1:0-2919 GCA_045656205.1 Clostridia bacterium
TGAGTCTGGACTCAAACTGTCCGCGGAACTGTGTTCCCGCAACAAGTGATGCAAAGTCGAGAAGATAAACCGAATAACCGAAAAGCTTCGGGGGAACCTGCTTGTTTACAATGCGAAGCGCAAGACCCTCTGCAATTGCAGTTTTACCAACGCCCGGCTCACCTAAAAGAACCGGATTATTCTTGCTTCTGCGGTTTAAAATCTGCACTATTCTTGCAATCTCGGTATCTCTGCCGATAACCCTGTCAATCTGACCGTCCTTTGCCTTGCGGGTTAAATCCTGACCATAAGTTTCAAGGAATTTGCGGCGTTTTTTAACATCCTTTTCGGGTTTGTCGCCTTTTGACTTTTCCTGCGGAGCGGGTCCCTGCTTTGGAGCACTGCTCATAAACTTTGTCATGTTGCTAATGAAATTCTCCATCATATTCATAGGCGACTTTTCGCCGTCCATCTGCATATCGTCCATAGGCATTTCCGAAAGAGCCGCCCGCATATCCTCGGGGGACATATTCTGCATAGCGTCCGAAAGCTCGGTATTGGATAAAAGCTCATTAGCTTCTTCGGGATTTATGCCCATACTCTCGAGTGCACTGTCAATAAAGCCACCGCCAAGCTCACGCGCACATTTAAAGCAAAGTGCCTGCGCAGGCTGGTCGGGAGCGGCCTGGTTTTTTATAAATATCACAGCGGGATTTTTCCCGCATTTTGTACATAACATTGTTTTGCCTCCATAGAACATATACTTATACAGATAAAGTATACAATAACTGCATAAAAAAGTCAACAAGAGTAACTGAAACTTAATAAAAAAGCCTTCCCGAAGGAAGGCTTAGAAAATGTTATTTTTTTAAAGCAAGCTCTAAAACTGAATATTCCATAATCAAACCGGTAATGTTGATGCTTGTTATAAAGAAATCGTTATAATATCCAGAGTATTTTGGGTATTAAAAAGAGGAGCTTTTCAGCTCCTCTTAAGTTACGGATTATTCGCAATCACAGCAATCGCAATCGCACTCTTCAAATTCAAGTTCAATTACTTCGCCACAGTTGGGACAAACGATTTCTTCATCTGAATCTAAAAGTTCTTCATCCAGACAAATTGTGTCGCCGCATTTTTCGCACTGAATTTCAAAATAATCCAGATCGTCATCACAATCACAACAATCACAGTCGCAGTCACATTCATCATCTGCAAGGTCGTTGATGATGTCAAGCATATCGTCCTGCTGTTCGCCAAGAACTTCAACCTCGTCCGCCATATCGGTAATAACATCAATGATTGCGTTTAAAAGTTTGCCTTCTTTTGTAGATGCATCTACGTCAAGACCTTCAGCAAGGCCTTTAAGATATGCAGCCTTTTCTGTAAAATAAGACATTTTATGTCCTCCTGAAATTAATTAGTTAACTCTTTCCATGTAATCGCCTGTACGGGTATCAACTCTGATAACTGTACCGGTGTTTACAAACAGAGGTACCATAACAGTAGCACCTGTTTCAACAGTAGCAGGTTTTGTAGCGCCTGTAGCAGTATCGCCTTTAACGCCCGGTTCTGTTTCTGTAACTTCAAGTTCAACGAAGTTCGGGGGTTCAACACCGAATACGCTGCCTTTGAAAGAAAGTACTTTAACTACCATGTTTTCTTTGAGGTAAGGAAGAGCTGCTTCGAGAAGGTCAGTTCCGAGAGGAAGCTGCTCATATGTTTCTGTGTCCATGAAATAGTAAAGTTCGCCATCGTTGTAGAGATATTCCATATCTTTTCTTTCAACGTGAGCTTTGGGCATTTTGTCGGTAGGGCTGAAAGTTCTTTCAACAACACCGCCAGTGATAATATTTTTAATTTTTGTTCTTACGAAAGCAGCACCTTTACCGGGCTTAACGTGCTGGAATTGTATAACCTGAAATACGCTTCCGTCAAGCTCAAAAGTAACGCCGTTTCTGAAATCGCCAGCTGAAATCATTTTAAATTTCTCCTTTGTTAATTATATTATGTATATATTTTACAATAAAAATATATAAATTTCAAGTCTTTTTTAAATTATAATTAATTCTTTGGGTGAGGTTGTCAGTCTGAAAGGTTTTCCACCCGACATTACAACCGTATCTTCAATCCTTATACCCAGCTTTCCGTCAAGATAAATTCCGGGTTCAACGGTAACAACCATGTTGTCTGAAAGCGTAATATCAGACCGTCTGCTGAGGTTAGGCTGTTCGTGAATATCAATACCCACTCCGTGGCCGAGAGAGTGAGTGAAATATTTTTCCACACCAAAAAGAGTAAAGTATCTTCTTGCGATGGCGTCAGCCTCACTGCAGGGCATACCTGATTTTATAAGTGAAAGCATTTTGGTCTGCACAAAAAGAACGCTGTTGTAGAGATTTTTCTGTGCATCTGTTATGGGGCCTACTGCAACCGTTCTTGTAATATCACTGCAATAACCCTCGTATACACAGCCATAGTCCATAACAACAAAGTCGCCCGGTTCAATTATTTTTTCTGAAGCTGTCCCGTGAGGTTTTGCAGCATTGGCTCCCGATGCCACAATTGTGTCAAAAGCGATGTTTTCTGCACCGTTTTTACGCATTGAGTATTCAAGCTCGGCAGCAATTTCTATTTCTTTCATCCCGGGTTTTATAAGGGGAAGAACATGCTCAAATGCTTTATCGGCAATCCACGCCGCATGCTTGAGGGAAGCGATTTCCTTTTCGTCTTTTATTCTGCGCAGGTTGGTAATAATCGGACCTGCGGGAACAAGCATCGCGCCTGCAACAGATTTTGACATTGCATTAAACGCCGCAAGACTTAAGGACCGGTCTTCAATGCCAAGCCGTCTTATATTATGGTCGGAAATAATTGTGTTCAGCAGTTTATAAATTCCTGCCGCAGTATCAAGCACTTTGCAGTGCAGACATTCTATACTT
>JAZOQS010000044.1:0-3964 GCA_045656205.1 Clostridia bacterium
TTATATTTTCATATCCCAAAAGAGAAAGCGTCATTTTTGCAAATTCCTTGCCCGATACAGTTCTGTCGGGAGTGAAATTTCTTTCGTCCGTACCATCCACAAGGCCGATTTTTTTTGCGGCTGTAACTTCCTTGTATGCCCAGTGACCGTTCATATCGTCAAATTCGGGAGATGGCATACCAATACTGCCGGCAACTTCCGGATGCATTCTCATAAGAAGCACGACTGCTTCTGCGCGTGTGACTTTTCGGTCAAGCTCAAAACCTTTTTCGGTTCCGAGAAGAATTCCAAGTTTATTAAGACCGGAGGCTTCTGCACTGTCAACAGACAAAACAGGTATTTCTTCTGATGAGAAGGTTGTGGGTGCAAATGCAACCATAAATGTTAGAATCATTATAAGAAACAACAAAACAATTTTTTTCATTTATGTAACCTCCTTTGTCAATAATACTTTTTATAAGTATCAAAAGTTGCAAATTGTCATTTTTTTCTTCTTACAATAAGCGAGGTGATAGCCATTGAGAGTGTTGAAAATATAATATAGATTACTGAATAATATAAAAACAGCGGCTCATTTATGGTGAAAAGAGACCATGCGGTGATGATAAATGCTATACCTGTAAACAGGCAGGCGTACCACCGTTTTTTTATATCAAATCCGGCAAAAACTCCAACACCTACCGACACTATCGGGTTGATGATATAAAAGCTTAATATACATATTGCCATTCCGGCGGTTGAAGCAAAAAGAACTGCAAGAAGCGGTATGCCGAATATGGCGGCAAGTGTAATGATAATTGCAGCAATCATAGTAAATGCTCCTTTAAGGTTTTATAAGGTCTGCAACATCTTTGGCGGTAAGTCCTGCAAAATAGTCGCCGATGGGCTGGTTTTCGAGGACTGTCAGCAGTTCGGCGAATGAATGGCGTACGCCAACCAGACTGTTTTCAAGCTCTGATATATCGCGTTTGCCGAAAAAGTCTCCCGAAAATTTGATTTCGGAGATGATTCCGTCTTTGGCGTCTAACGATGCAGAAACAATGCCGCAGGAGAAAAGCTGTTCGTTTTTAAAACTGTGTTTGGGAGAATAACCGAAATTCCATTCCCAGGTATCATATTTTTCTTTCTGAAGTTTTTCTATCTCCAGAATTTCTGATGGTGTAAGTTCATAAAGGGTCCCCTCCGCAAATTTGAAGAATAAATCGCAAAAATCTTCTATTGATATATCACTGTGCTCACTGATGTTTGTAACACGACTTTTAACAGAGGCTATGCCTTTTGACTTTATTTTCAGCTCGTTTACATTAAGAACCTCAGACAGAATATCCACGCTGGTATTAAACATCAGCGTTCCGTGATGAAGAATCATATCTTTGTGGACATACTGTGCATTTCCCGAAAATTTTCTGCCGTCAATGAGCATATCATTTCTGCCCGAAAGGGAAGCGCTGACGCCAATAGATTTTAAAACGTCAATAACAGGTTTTGTAAACTTTTCAAAGTTTAAAAAATCGTCTCCGCTGTTTTGTGAAATATATGTATAGTTCAAGTTCCCCAGATCGTGATAGACTGCACCGCCGCCTGACATTCTGCGGACAATATTTACCTTCAGTTCTTCCGCACGGGGAAGATTTATTTCTGTGAATGTGCTCTGATTTCTGCCGATGACTATGGTGTTGTCATTCTGCCACAGGATAAGTTTGCTTTCTCCGTCCTTTTTAAGAAAATACTCCTCGGCAGCCAGATTAAAATATGGGGATGTTGTGTTAAGTTTAATCAGTTTCATAATAATCACCTCACTTTTATATTAACATACAAGAGGGAGTTTGTCCATATTTTTATTGACTTTGCGGCTGTAAATTGATAAGATAGTATAGAGGTGTTTATAATGAACGGAAAAAGTTTTTTTGCAATGGCATCAAGAATGAAATATATAAACCGCTGGGGGCTTATGCGTAACACAAGTCAGGAAAACATAAGTCAGCACAGCCTTGAGGTGAGCATGATAGCACACGCCCTTGCGGTGATAAACAACGAAATTTTCGGCGGAGACATCTGTCCCGAAAAAACGGCAGTTGTGGCGATGTACCACGATATGAGCGAGATTATAACAGGCGATATGCCTACGCCTGTAAAATATAAAAATGAACAGATAATCACTGCTTATAAAGAAATAGAGCAGGCGGCAAATAATAAACTGCTTGAAAAACTTCCCGAAATTTTCAGGGAAACTTATGAGAAAATTTTGTTTAGCGAAGATGAAAAAATAAATGTCCTTGTTAAAGCGGCGGGCAAGCTTTCCGCTTATATTAAATGTATTGAAGAAGAAAATGCGGGTAACCGCGAGTTTCACAAGGCTCTTGCGGCAACAGAAAAAAGCCTCGAGAAAATGGGCTGCCCCGAAGCAAATTATTTTATAGAGCATTTTATTCCCGCATACAGACTTACATTGGATGAGATATGATGAAAAATGAATTTATGAGACTAGCGTTAGAGCAGGCAAAGATTGCCGCATCCGAGGGGGAAGTTCCCGTAGGAGCGGTGATTGTTCGTGACGGCAAGGTGATAGCAACGGGCAGAAACACCCGCGAAAAAACTTCTCAGGCAGACGGTCATGCCGAGATGGTGGCAATAAAAGAGGCGTGCGAAAAGCTTGGGACACCATTTTTAGATGGCTGCGATATTTATGTGACACTTGAGCCTTGTCCCATGTGTGCGGGAGCAATCCTGCAGGCGAGAATGCACAAGGTAATTTTTGGCGCATATGAAGAAAAAACGGGTGCAGTAGGCTCGGTTTTCAATTTGTTTTACGATTTTGCTTTCCCTCACAGAGTGCTTTTTGAGGGAGGAGTTTCAGAGCAGGACGCGGGAAAACTGCTGTCTGATTTTTTTAAGGAGAAAAGGTAATGGATATAACTCTTGTGGCGGTAAATTCCAAATATATTCATTTAAACCCTGCGGTGCGGAGTATTGCTTACTATCTTACGCAGCGGGGCATTTCTGCTGAAATAAAGGAATTTTCGGGGAAAGAAGAGCTGCACCGCGCGGCGGCAAAAATTCTTGAAACCCATTCGGGCTATGTGGCATTTTCCTGTTACATATGGAATATTGAATATATTCTGAAACTTGCTCAGACGGTTAAAAAATCTTCACCTGACAGGAAAATTGTTCTCGGCGGACCCGAGGCTTATTGCAACGCTGAAAGTCTGCTTAAAAAATATCCGTTTATAGATGCAATAATTGCAGGCGAAGGCGAGCAGGCAGCTTTTGATATGATAACGGGCGGAATAAAAACAAAGATTATTCAGGGAACGCCCACCGACCTTTCTCAGATAGGGTTTGTTTACAGCGACGAGGACCTTTCGGATAAAAACCGAATTTTCTATTATGAAAGCTCACGCGGTTGTCCCTTCAACTGTGCATACTGCCTTTCCTGTATTGACAAGGGCGTGAGATACAAACCGGTTTCGCAGGTGGAAACAGAGCTTAAAAGGTTTTCGGATGCGGGAGTCCGACTTGTGAAATTTGTTGACAGGACATTCAATTCAGATATGCCCCGTGCCAAGAAAATTCTTGAAATAATAAAAAACCTCGGCGGAAAAACCGAGTTTCATATTGAAATAAACCCGGACAGCATAGATGACGAGTTTGTATATATGCTGGGTGAGATAAAGGAAAATATCCGAATAGAAGCGGGGCTTCAGAGCATCAATCCCGACACGCTTGCGGCGGTGCACCGTCCCTGTAATTTGGAGAGAATAAAAAGAAATATGAGAGCAATCCGCATAGCGGGAATCACAATTCATCTTGACCTTATCGCAGGGCTGCCGCACGAAGATTTAAAGAGCTTTAAAAAGAGCTTTAATTTCGCATTTGACCTTGCACCCGACGAGCTTCAGCTTGGATTTTTAAAGGTGCTTCCGGGTACTGAGATGCACAATGAAGCGGAAAAATTCGGTATGAT
>JAZOQS010000045.1:0-3312 GCA_045656205.1 Clostridia bacterium
TGGGCCTGCCCAGACCGGACAAAGTAATTTTCCTTGATATGCCTATGGATATAGCTCTTTCTCTTATGCAGGCAAGGGCAAACAAAATTGACGGCGGCGAGGAAAAAGATATTCACGAAAGAAACAGGGAATATCTTGATGTTACATACCGCGTTGCAACAGAACTTTCAGAAAAGTTCGGCTGGAAACACGTGCTTTGCGGAAAGGACGGCAAGCCGCTTTCCATTGAGGAAATCAGCAAGGAAGTAATTTTAGCTTCAGGAGAAAAGTAACATGAAAAAATTCATGGTGTTTGACGGAAACAGTATTATAAACCGCGCATTTTACGGAGTTCCTCTGCTTTCAACAAAGCAGGGGATTTATACCAATGCTGTTTACGGATTTTTGAATATTTTAATAAAATATCTTGAAAACGACCGCCCGGACTTCTTGGCGGTTGCGTTTGATGTGCGTGAAAAAACTTTCCGTCACAAAAGATATGACGGATATAAAGCACAGCGTAAAGGTATGCCCGAAGAGCTTGCTATGCAGATGCCACTCTTAAAAGAGGTTCTTGCGGCTATGAACATCACCATGATTGAAATGCCCGGCTACGAGGCGGACGATATTATTGGAACTGTGGCGAAAAAATGCGGTGAAGAGGGAATAGAGTGCATTATAACAACGGGTGACCGTGACTCTTTTCAGCTTGCATCGGCTACAACGTCAATTTATCTTACATCAACCAGAATGGGTAAGTCGGAAACAAAGGTAATAACCCCTGATAAAATTATGGAAGATTATGGGGTTGAGCCCAAAGGAATGATTGACATCAAAAGCCTTATGGGGGACAGCTCGGACAATATTCCGGGCGTTGCCGGTATAGGCGAAAAGACGGCTGTTAAACTTATAAATGAATATGGCAGTCTGGATGGCGTTTATGAAAATATAGAAAGTATTAAAGGTGCAGTACAGACAAAACTTAAAAATGACAGGGAAATGGCATATTTAAGCTATGAACTTGCCGAGATTTTCACAGATGTTCCCATTGAATTTTCAACGGAAAAATATGAGGTCAGAGAATTTGACAACGAAAAACTCGGGGAACTTTTTGAAAAACTGGAGTTTACAAAGCTTCTCGATAAATTCGGAATTGAAGGCAGACCCTCAAAACCCGAAATAACCTTAAAGCCCGTTATAATCGAAGATGCTGTGACGGCAAAAACTGTGGCATCGGAAATTGCGGGACTTGATGAGTTTGCATATAACATATTAACCTTTGAGGGTGAAATGTGTGCATTGTCCGTTTCGGCAGAAAAACATTTTGTGTTTATATTCGGCACAGGACTTTTTGCGGGACTTGTACCTGAGGATGTGCGCGAAATTTTTGAGTGCGACGGAAGAAAAGTAACTCATAACCTCAAAGAAGATATTTTAATTCTTAAAAAGTACGGAATAAAATTAAACAATGTCGTTTTTGACACATCTCTTGCGGCATATGTTGTAAATCCGGTAAAATCGAGCTATGATATAGGCGGACTTATCGGCTTTGAAACAATGGAAGAAAAATTCGGCAAGGGCAAAAAGGCGGTAAATCCTATAAGCTTGCCTAAAGAAGAAATTTCCGTTTACGCCGCAAAACTTTCAAACGGCGTTATGACACTAAAAAACGAATATTCTGAAATTATAACAAAAAGAAATCAGGAAAATCTGTATTATGATATAGAGCTTCCTCTTGCATATGTTCTTGCAGATATGGAGGATATCGGTTTTAAGGTGGATGTTTCCGCGCTTAAGGAATTCGGCAAAATGCTTGAAGCAACCATCGACATCCTGACAAAAAGTATATATGATGCGGCTGGTGGCGAGTTCAACATAAATTCACCAAAACAGCTTGGTGAAGTGTTGTTTGAAAAGCTGGAGCTTCCAGTAATCCGCAAAACAAAGACAGGTTATTCAACCGATGCCGATGTTCTTGAAAAACTTTCAGGCAAACATGAGATAATTGAGCATATCAGCAGTTACCGGATGCTCACCAAATTAAAATCAACCTATGTTGACGGGCTTTTGCCCCTTATAAACCCTGCAGACGGCAGAATTCATTCAAAGTTTAATCAGACGGTTACGGCTACCGGCAGAATAAGTTCCACTGAACCTAATCTGCAGAACATCCCGGTAAGAACAGAAATAGGCAGTCAGATGCGGAAAATGTTTGTGGCGGGTAGCGGTGAATACACATTACTGGATGCGGACTATTCCCAGATAGAACTGAGAATTCTTGCGCACATTTCGCAGGATGATGTACTGACAAATGCTTTTTTAACAGGTGAGGATATTCATACAATCACTGCATCGCAGGTCTTTAATGTTAAACCGGAGGAGGTAACTCCGCAGATGCGAAGCAGTGCAAAAGCAGTTAATTTTGGTATTATCTACGGTATATCTGATTTTGCTCTTGCGGGAGATTTGCATGTAAGTAAAAAAACTGCAGCAGAGTATATAGAAGGGTATCTTGACAAATATCCCGGCGTTCGTAAGTATATGGCGGGAACGGTTGAGTTTGCCAAAGAAAACGGATATGTAATCACCATTTTAGGCAGACGGCGTGATATCCCCGAACTTAAATCCCAGAAATTCATTGAACGCTCTTTCGGCGAAAGAGTTGCTCTTAACACACCCATTCAGGGAAGCTCGGCAGATATCATAAAGCTTGCGATGGTTAAGGTTTATAATGCTCTTAAAGAGGGTGGCTATAAATCCAGACTCATTCTGCAGGTACACGACGAACTTATAGTTGAGGCGCATAAAGACGAAATAAAAGAGGTTTCGGAAATATTAAAAAGCTGTATGGAAAATGCGGCGGAACTTAGTGTTCCCATTCCGGTTGACGTTGGAGAAGGAGCGAGCTGGTATGAAGCGAAATAAAGTCATCGGGCTTACGGGCGGAAGCGGCAGCGGTAAATCTGTTGCGGCAAAGATTTTTGAAGAGTTTGGTGCCCTCACCATTGATGCGGACAAAATTTCCCATGGGATAACCGATTCTGACGAAAAGGTTCTTACCCGGATTAAAGAAACATTTTCCGAAAAGGTTTTTGAAAACGGAAAGCTTTCAAGAAAAGCTCTCGGAAAAGTGGTGTTCAGCGATAAGGATGCTCTTGAAAAGCTGAACAAAATTCTGCATCCCGTTATTGCAGAGAAAATAAAAAACATTGTAGAAAATACCGATAAAGAAATTGTTGTAATTGATGCACCGCTTTTATTTGCGGTTAAACAGCTTGTGGAATTGTGTGATGATACGGTTGCGGTATGCGCACCTGATGAAATGCGTATAAA
>JAZOQS010000046.1:0-2145 GCA_045656205.1 Clostridia bacterium
TCCGTTTAATGTATAATATATTAAGGTGATGAGCTTTGAAAAAACTTATTGATGGTATTAATATAAATTATGAGGTTTTTGGCGAGGGAAAAGATGTCCTCGTGCTACACGGCTGGGGAGCGGAAATCCGCGCCATAAAACCTATTGCCGACGCACTTTCGGCAAAATTTAAAGTGTGGCTTTTGGATTTACCCGGTCACGGGGAAAGCGATCTTCCTCCCGAAGACTGGGACGTCTATTCCTATGCGGATTTTGTAAAAAAAGTTACAGAGGAACTTGGAATCAGTAATCCCATACTTATCGGACATTCTTTCGGCGGCAGACTTTCCATAATTCTTGCGGCGAAAAAGCTTTTGAATCCGCCCAAGATAATACTTGTGGACAGTGCCGGAATAAAACCCAAACGCGGAATGGATTATTATTTCAAAGTTTATACCTATAAAATGATGAAGCGCGTGGCATCGCTTGCCGGAAAACTTTCAGAATCACTTGAAGATAAAATTAAATCAAAATTCGGCAGCAGCGACTATAAAAATGCCGCACCTGCACTCCGGGCAGTGTTTGTCCGTGTGGTAAATGAGGATTTAACTTACCTGCTTAAAGATATAGCTTGCCCGACGCTTTTGTTCTGGGGAGAAAATGACGATGCAACCCCCCTGTCCGATGCGAAAAAAATGGAAAAACTTATTCCCGATGCGGGAATTGTAACCGTAAAAGGTGCAGGGCATTTCTCTTATCTTGATAATTTCCCCATGTTTAATGCGGTTGCAAATAAATTTCTTGAAAAGGACGTAGACTGATATGAAAATACTTGCAGTCCTGACCTGCGCGATATATATGCTCCCCAAACTGAGACTTGGTGTGCATATGCTTCAGCAGGAATTTTATCTTAACAAAAATTATTTTAACTGGGTAAAAAAACATCCGGGCAAAAACTTTCTTATGCGGGACATTCTGATTCCCGCTTTTGCCTTGACAGGGACACTCTTTTTGCCCGAAACAGCAGCATTTGCCGTTTGGTCAGTTTTGAATATTCTCGGTTTTTTAAGCCTGCTCAAAAACCGGACCAAGGCGAAAAAACCGCTTGTGTTCACTGCAAGAGTGAAAAGACTTACCGTGACAGGGATAATTCTCCTTGCCGCGTGGTGTGTGCTTTTATATTTCTCGCCAATGCACTTTTTGCTGCAGCTTATCGGAAACCTTTTATCTTTCCTCTTTGTTCTTGCGGCAAACTTTATAAATATGCCGGTTGAAAAAGCGGTTGCAGGCAGATATATCCGCGATGCCAAAAAAATCATCCGCAAAATGAATCACCTTAAAGTGATTGGTGTAACGGGAAGTTACGGTAAAACCAGTTCAAAATATATCCTGACCGAAATTCTGTCCCGCAGATTCACAACGCTTATGACTCCCGAAAGCTATAACACCACAATGGGAGTTGTAAGAACAATCCGTGAGAGACTAAAACCTGTCCACGAAATTTTCGTTTGTGAAATGGGCGCGCAGAACACAGGTGAAATCAGGGAAATCTGCGACATTGTGTCACCTGAATATGGTATTATCACTTCAATCGGTCCGCAACATCTTGAAACCTTTAAATCTATTGAAAATATAATAAAAACCAAGTTTGAACTTTATGACGCACTTTCCGAAAAATCAAATTCGGTTGTAAATCTTTCTTCCTATTATATAAAGGAAAACAAACCTGACCTTGCCACAGGCTACAGCCTGACTGCGGAGGACGGGGGAGAATACTACGCCGATGATATAAGCTACGGCCCCTCGGGCGCGAGCTTTAAAATCTGCGGAAAGGATATAGAACCTTTCGCAGTGGAATCAAAGCTTTTAGGCAAACATAACATATTAAATATTGTGGGAGCATCAGCCCTTGCACTTAAACTGGGAATGACTCCCGATGAAATTGCCCTCGCAGTAAAACGAATCAAACCGGTACCCCACAGACTTGAGCCTGTAAAACACGCCGGTGGCATCCTGGTTATAGACGATGCCTTCAACTCAAACCTTGAGGGCGCAAAATCGGCTGTTGAGGTTCTGGGTAGTTTTGAGAAAGGCAAAAGAATGCTCATAACCCCCGGAATGGTGGAACTTGGCGAAAAAGAATATGAATTCAACAAAATTTTCGGC
>JAZOQS010000047.1:0-10501 GCA_045656205.1 Clostridia bacterium
TTAAGTTTAACATAAAATAAGAAAAATTACAATAGAAAAATTAATATAATTGTCATATAATTACTATTGAAAAAACCTCCGTTTTGTGTTATACTTATCTGGCAGACTTAATAGAAAGGGGCAGCGCTATGGCGGAAGTGAAAATAATCGCAAAAAACAGACAGGCTCATCACTTGTATTTCATTGAAGATAAATATGAAGCCGGCATTGAGCTTGTGGGTACAGAGGTTAAATCGCTTCGCAAAGGCGCGGTGAACCTCAAGGACAGCTGGATTTCAATTGAAAATTACGAAGCTTTCATAAAGGGTATGCATATAAGCCCTTATGAGCAGGGAAATATTTTCAACCGTGACCCTCTCCGCGTCCGCAAACTTCTTCTGCATAAGCAGGAAATCAGAAAACTTCTTGCTCAGGTTATGCAAAAGGGTTATTCAATAGTTCCTCTTTCTGTTTACTTTAAGGGCAGTAAAATCAAAATGGAAATTGCTCTTGCAAAAGGTAAAAATCTCCACGACAAGCGAGAATCTGCAGCCGAGCGCGATGCAAAACGCGACATTGACCGCGCCATCAAAGATAGATTTTAATATGGGGATGCACCGGTTTCGACGGGGATAATGAAGTATGTGCAGCGAGTAGTTGACGGGAAGCAACTTTAAAAGTCCCAAATTAAATTTTAAACGCTAACGATAATTTAGCTTACGCTGCCTAATTAGGCGGCCATCCTGCCTCTGAGGACCACGGCGGATCGCAGGGTGTCACATTAGTGGTGAACGTGAACGGGCAAAGCTTTGAGCCCGTCATGACAAATGAAGCTACCGACCGTAGAGGTTTGTTTGTGTACCACTACGGAAGGGAATCTTAAACATAAACTGCACTCGGAGAAGCATGTATGAATTTGTTTTCGGACAGGGGTTCGACTCCCCTCATCTCCACCAAAATGAAAGCGCACCAGCTATGTTGGTGCGCTTTTTATTTTGGTGTTTGAGATGCGGAGGATGTCGAAAAGGGCGCCGCTCCGCAGAGCGGAAAAAGGTTGCCGGGGGGCAAGCTTTTTAGTCCGTGAGTAGACTCCCAATTGTTAAGCTATATATTTGTTTACGGATATAGCGCTTTTTATTATTTTTCTTCTTTTGCTTTTCTGACAGCTATTGCAAGCTGGTCTGCACAGGATGTGTTTTTAAATCCGCAGGTATTGCCGAGAAGTATATTTTCTATTTCTTCAACGGTCATTCCGTCCACCAGTTTTGATATAGCTTTGAGATTGCCGTTACATCCGCCCATAAATTCAACGTTTGTCACAACATCTCCTTCAAGTTCAAAATTTATCTGCATACTGCAGGTTCCTTTAGTTTTATATGAATATTTCATAGTTTTCTCCTTTGATTTTTCTGATATTATCATTATATATATTCAGCCCTTATTTTGTCAATAGGTCGGCAAAGGAAAGTTCCGAAATATCATCAAAATTTATTCTTGTTTTCACAACAGCAAGTCTGCGGAAAGTAAAATCAATTTCCGTCACAACTCCCTGAGTTTTAATATATTCCCCCTGGCAAAAGTGGGTGATTTCCGCCATCATCCCCTTTTTAAGATTTAAAATTTTCCGGGAAAGTTCCTGCAAGTCATCCTCCGAGAGTTCTTTTTTTGCCACCCTTACCCGCTCCTTTTCGCGGACAAGTTCGTGAAACCCTTTAAGTGCCGAAAAGGGCATAAACTGCCGTGCTCTGTCACTCACCGTTATGACCTCCTATCAGTCTGTTTCTTATGGGCGTTGTTGCCTTTTTCTCCAGATTCATACCCTTTAAAATTGCATTTTTCCCATATTTTTCTTTTATCTTTAAGATTGCCTGCTGTTTTTTTCTTTCCTTTTCCTCCGCCTCATAATCGGTAAAAAAATCCATATTTACATACTCGTGCTCGCTCAGGTTATTAAGCCCCACCGACAGCTTTCGTATCAACTTTTTGCTATCTGTTTTTTCTTTAAAAAGACGGACAAATTCTTCTGTGAGTCTGGTTGCGGAATCGGTGTAGCCTGCAAGTTTTCTGGTACCTCCTACCTTTTTTTCCTCTCTGCCCGAATATCTGACTCCAAGAGAAATGTAGTTTGTTTTAAGCCCACGGCCCAGCATTTCAAGAACAATAAGATCCACCATTTCCTTAAGTGCTAAAAGTGCACTGTCAAAATCATAATCTTCAAATAAAATCTGGCTGTTGGACAGCGAATTTGTTTCGGGCGTGTACTCCTTTATTTCCGCTATTGTGCAAGGCTCATAGCCTTTTGAATGGTCAATCAGAAATTCCGCATTTACACCAAACTCCTTATACAGCTTTTTCTCATCCGCGTGAGCGACTCCGTACAAGTCGTAAATCCTCATATTTTCAAGCCTTTTTGCTATTCCCCCACCGACATTCCAGATGTCCGTTATCGGTCTGTGATGCCAGATTTTCCTTTTAAATTCCTCCTCATTCAGATAGCCTATCCTGTCCTCGGAATGTTTTGCCGTTATATCAAGCGCAACCTTTGCAAGAAACAGATTTGTCCCTATTCCTGCGCTCGCGGCAATTCCGGTTTCAAGATAGACCGCATCCATCAGCATTTTTGCCATTTCGCGCGGAGTTTTATCGTACAAATCCAGGTAGGATGTCACGTCAAAGAAGCATTCGTCAATGGAATAAACATAAATATCTTCGCTGCTGATATATTTAAGATAGACCGAATAAATATGCGCCGAGTAATCCATATAATATTTCATCCTCGGTTTTGCAATTATATATTCCATTTTTTCGGGAATCTCAAAAATCCGGCAACGGTTTTTAACCCCTCTCTCCTTCATCGCAGGTGTAATCGCAAGGCATATTGCCCCTCTGCCGCGACTCTCGTCTGCTACAACAAGATTCACTTTGAACGGGTCCAGTCCGCGTTCTACAGCTTCTACCGAAGCGTAAAAGCTTTTTAAATCTATACAAAGATATGTCTTGTTTTCCACCTTTACGCCTCCTTTTATCGAACACCTGTTCTTTTATTATACTCTCTGTTTTTGTTTTTGTCAATAGGAAAAGCTTCCCTTTCGGGAAGCTTTAGTCTTTTATGTAGTTAACCAGTTCTGTTATGTATTTGCGGTCGGTATAGTCTGCATTTTCGTCACAAAGCCTGATGAGCATCTGTTCCATTTCTGTCGGATTTTCTTTTCCCGACATAATCTTTTTAAGTGCCTTTATCGCAGTTTTATGCGGGAAAGAAAGTTCATCTACTATCATTTTCCCAAGGAAATTAAACACCTTTATTTTTTCAAGCATATGTGGTTTAAAATTCTTTGAGAGAACATAGTCGTCGTAATATTCCCGGCAGTCGGGCGGTGTCAGTCCGGTTGTGAAAATTGCGATTTTCTTATCGCTTATTTTATCAAAGCTTTTGGTGATAAAATGAATTCCGGCAATCATTTCGGCATAAAGTCCGCCGCCATATACAAAGGCGTCATATTTTAAAAGGTCATCCGATTTTATGTTTTTCACATCAACTGCCTCGCAGCCCAGCTCCTCCGCAATCCAGCCGGCATAATCTTTTGTAGAGCCGTATTTTGATTTATAAATTACAATTGCGTTCATATTTTTCTCCTTGTTTTCCGATATAACATTATATGTGTGACGACATTATTTTATTCTGTGAGCAAAGCAACACTTTCAAGCGTTGTTTAGTTGTACTAACTATTATATTATCTTCCTTCTTCAAAAGCAGCAGATGATGGGTATTTGTTTTCGCTTATTCTGCACTTTGCTTTTATAACTTAAGTAATTCTGGATGAAAGTCCTTTTGTTTAATGTAATTCTGTAAGTATTTTACTGTTGTTTTTCCATCCATATTATTTATTCTCTCTCATTTGTCTTTGCAGTGTTTATGGATTTTACAAGCATCCGTCTTATGATACCGCATTCCTGCAGGAGTTCTTTTGATATATCTTCTGTAATACAATTTGAACCAACAAGCATCTCAATCCAGTATTCGGTTTCAACACATTCTTTAAGTGCAATGTGAAACTTATTTATAAAATCCGCTTTGCTTGATGCATAATTTGCTTCGTGAATATTAGCTCCAATTGATGTGGCACTGCGAGCAATCTGATTTATGAGAACACTTCTGCCTTTTCGTGTATCGATGCCATCGCAAACTGATATAACTTTAAGTGCAAATGTTTTTGCTCTTGACCTGAGTTCTGAATCTTTCATTGGTTTCTCCTTTTGGTGAAGTTTTTGCTACGCAAAAGTGAAGTTGTTTTCACAGTGAAGTTTTGTTTTTACGAACAAAGTGAAGTTAAGTTTGCCACTGCACCGCAAGGTGCAACTTCACTATGAAGTAACTTCACTCAATTTATTGAACTTCACTTGCCGAAAGGCAAACTTAGTTTGAAAGCGTTAGCAAAGCAACGCTTTCTACATGTGCTGTCTGCGGAAACATATCGACAGGAGTGACTTTTTGCAGTTTATATCCGCCTTCGGCAAGGAATTTTAAATCTCTTGCGAGGGTGGAGGGTCCGCAGGAAACATATACAATTTTTGACGGGTTCATTTTCAGTATTATTTCAAGGGTTTTTTCGTCACTGCCTTTACGCGGAGGGTCAAGCACCACCACGTCGGCGCGGACACCTTTTTCATACAGTTTATCTATTTCATCCTCAACTGCGCCGCAATAAAATTCCGCATTTTTTATTCCGTTTCTCTCTGCGTTCTCGCGTGCATTTTTCACGGCATCTTCAACAATTTCTATCCCGTAAACTTTTTTTGCTTTCTGTGCCATAAAGAGCGAAATGGTCCCCGTTCCGCAGTAGAGGTCAAAGACCGTTTTGTCAGCTATATCCCCTGCCGATTCAAGTGCGAGCGAGTAAAGCTTTTCTGTCTGGACAGGGTTTATCTGATAAAAACTGTGGGGTGAAATTTTAAATTCAAGGCTTCCGATTTTATCGGTTATATAATCTTTTCCATAGACAAGAAGATTCTTCTCACCCATGATAAGATTGGTTTTCTTCCTATTAGTATTGAGAAGTATTCCGGAAATTTTATTTTCTGCAGATATGAGCCGATGAATCAGCTCATCTGCAAAAGGCAGACTTTCTGCATTTATCACTATAACAACCATAATTTCGCCCGTGTCTTTTGAATCTCTTATAAACACGTGACGCACCAATCCTTTATGCACTTCTTCGTCATAAGGCTCTATGCCTTTTTCTTCCATAAAGGATATAATTGTTTTCATAATGGTTTTGCAGAACTTTTTACCCGTAACACATTCGTTCGCCGGAACAATATTGTGAGATCGCTTGGCATAAAATCCGTAGACGATTTTGCCGTCTTTATCCTTGCCCACCGGAAACTGCATTTTATTTCTGTAATAAAAGGGGCAATCCATACCCACGGTATCTTCAACCCTGAAATCTTTAAAACCACCGATTCTTTCGACCGCATCAGCAACTGTGTTTTTCTTCATTTCAAGCTGATAGGCATAGTCCATGCAGGCAATATCACAACCGCCGCAGGAAAGCGACTTGCTGCAAACCGGTTTAACTCTGTATGGCGACGGAGTGATAATCTCCATAATTTTTCCGTAAGCATAATTTGATTTTACTTTAAGTATTCTAATTTTAGCAATATCGCCCTTTACAGCGTCCGGCACAAAAACGGCAAAGCCGCCAAGCTTGCAGACACCTTCGCCGCCTGAACCGTTTGACAGAATTTCGCATTCAAATTCATCATTTTTCTTAATCATTCCGGCTTCCTCCGTTCTTTTAAATTTCAAAATATTCTATTTTGTTTTGTTGTCAATTTCTATAAGTCCGTCGGGTGTTTCAACCATATCGTGACGGTTCAGCAGGAATTTTCTGATAGCAAAAAGTATTGCTATTGCAACAACCGTGATAAGATTTTCCCACGGAGCAGCATGTCCGACAATAAGCTGACGCGCGAGAGCAAACGCAAGTACTTCTATAATGGTTTCGGGCGTGTGCTTGCAGAGCATTTTTATAAGCTCGGCGCCAATGGCAAGTATAATTGCATCGTCCAGAACATTCACGAGCGAGGTTGCTCCTTCAAAATATATCGAGAGGTCAAACATCTGAACAATCATTCTTGCTGCAAAAATCAAAATTGCTATGCCGACTATTACAGACACCAGAAGTTCAAACAGATAACTCGATTCAAACATTTTATCTTGAAGTTTTTTTCTCATATGTATTCTCCTTAATTTTTAGGTTGTATGAATTAATTATAAAATATCACACATAAAATGTCAAGAAAAGCAGTTTTTTCAAAAAAACTCTTGACAACGGCTTTATAGTGTGGTAAACTATCAAGGTAAACAAGCAGAAGACTTCTTCTCGCCGTATATCTCAGACATATGCGGCAAATATTTTCCGGTTGCAATCATTGCTGTCGGTTTATGTTGAGGCTGTTCTTTTGCGAACAGTTTTTTTATTTTATTTTGGAGGTGCTTACTTATCAGTAAGGAAATGCTCATTAACGAAGAAATCAGAGCAAAAGAGGTTCGTGTTATAAGCGGCCAGGGTGAACAGCTCGGTATTATGAGCTTAAATGACGCTCTTGACGCGGCAAACGCGAGAAATCTTGATCTGGTTGAAATTTCACCTAATGCTAACCCGCCCGTTTGCAAGATTATGGACTATGGCAAATACAAATTTGACCTTGCAAAAAAGGAAAAGGAAGCCAGAAAAAAACAGAAGGTTATCAGTGTTAAAGAAATCAGATTTTCTCCCAGCATTGATACAAACGACCTTAACACAAAAACAAATCAGGCTTCTAAATTCTTAAAATCCGGGGATAAAGTTAAAGTATCCGTAAGATTCCGCGGCAGAGAGCTTAGCTATATGGACAACGGAATTACACTTCTTAATCAGTTTGCTTCCAAGCTGGAGGATGTTTCTGTTATAGAAAAAGCCCCCTTAAAGGAAGGAAGAAGCATGGTAATGTTTCTTGCTCCCAAAAACTAAAATAAGTTAAAAAAGTTTTTATTAATAATCGAGAGGAGAGATAGTTATGCCTAAAATTAAGACACACAGATGCGCAGCTAAAAGATTCAAACTTACTAAAAACGGCAAAGTTAAAATGGCTCACGCAAACAAAAGCCACATCTTAACAAAGAAAAGCACAAAGAGAAAACGCGGTCTCAGAAAAGGTGTTTACGCTTCGGACGCTAATGCACCGGTAATCAAAAAACTTATTCCGTACAAATAAGAACAACCTTAGGAGGATAAAAATATGGCTAGAGTTACAGGTGGTATGACCACCAGAAAAAGACATAAAAAAATATTAAAACTTGCTAAAGGTTACCGTGGCGGCAAATCTAAACTTTTCAGAGTTGCCAACGAAGCGGTAATGAAATCCCTTGTTTATGCTTATAAAGGCAGAAGACTTAAGAAAAGAGATTTCAGACGCCTTTGGATCACACGTATCAGTGCTGCTTGCAAAATGAACGGCATGAACTATTCAACATTCATGTGCGGTCTTAAAAAAGCCGGCATCACAATGAACAGAAAAATGCTTTCTGAAATTGCTATTCATGACGCAACTGCGTTCACAATGCTCGTAGAGCAGGCAAAAGCTGCATTATAATAAAATCAATTCCGACCTGATTATTCAGGTCGTTTGGTTTTTTATACGACAATTTTTTCACCACGAAAGGTGATGATAAATTTGATTACAAGTACATCAAACTCTCTCATTAAACATATAAAAAAATTACAGACAAAAAAGGCTTACAGGCACGAGTGCGGCGAGTTTGTCATCGAGGGACTCAGGCAGGTTTTTGACGCGGCAGATATGTGCAAAACCGTTCTTGTTTCAGAAGATTTTGATGCTAAGCTCCCCACTTTCCCCTGCACGGTTGAAACTGTTTCCGCTCATATAATGGAATCAGTTTCCGAAACAAAAAATCCTCAGGGGATTTTGGCAGTTGCAAAAATAAGCACCGTCAGTGAAGAAGATCTTGTCACAGAAAACGGACTATACATTTTCTGTGACAGCGTTCAGGACCCCGGGAATCTTGGTACAATTATACGTACAGCGGATGCTGCCGGAGCGGATGGGGTTATCCTTGGAAATGGTTGTGCAGACCTTTTCAATCCCAAAACCGTTCGGTCAACAATGTCTTCCTTATTTAATGTACCTATATGTATTACGGAGAACAGTAAAAAAACTTTTGAATATTTTAAGACGCAGGGCGTAAAAATATTTGGCAGCACTCCTCATACCGACAGGCTCATTTACGATGAAAATTTCACCGGTCCGTCTATGCTTGTTCTCGGCAACGAAGCCAATGGTATTTCCGACGAACTATTGACAATGTGCGACGCTTGTGTTAAAATTCCTATGGTCGGCAGTGCTGAATCATTAAATGTTGCAACAGCCGGTGCTGTTCTGATTTATGAAGCACTCCGTCAAAAAATTTCATACCGCCGATGATCGGCAGAATGGAGAAATAATATGGCAAAAAATCTGGTTATAGTGGAGTCTCCCGCAAAAGCTAAAACCATTCAGAAATATTTAGGCAAATCCTACAGTGTTGAAGCTTCTATGGGGCACATCCGCGACCTTCCCAAGAGTAAAATGGGTATAGATATAGAAAACGATTTCACACCACAGTATATGGTTATCCGCGGCAAAGGCGACCTTATAAAAAGAATTAAAAAAGAGGTTGCGGCGAGTGACAAAGTTATTCTCGCAACTGACCCGGACCGTGAGGGTGAAGCTATCTCCTGGCATCTGATGGAAGCATTTAAAATTCCGGAAGAAAAGGCTTGTCGTGTTGTTTTTAACGAAATTACAAAGGATGCAGTTAAAACTGCCATTAAAAATCCGCGTGACATAAATTACAACCTTGTTGATGCTCAGCAGGCAAGACGAGTTCTTGACAGAATTGTTGGTTATTCTATCAGTCCCCTTTTGTGGCGCAAGGTAAAAAAAGGGCTCAGTGCCGGCCGTGTTCAGTCGGTTGCACTTAAAATAATTTGTGACCGCGAAGAAGAAATTTACGCTTTTGTTCCCGAAGAATACTGGGATATTTCCGTTCAGTTTACTCACGAAAGCTCCAAAAAAGCATTCAAGGCAAAATTCCACGGCACATCAAAAGGCAAGCTTGAGCTTAAAAACGAAGAGCAGACAAAGGCAGTTTTAGATGAGCTGAAAGACGCAGATTTTTCAGTTAAGTCAGTTAAATCCGCCAAGAAAAAACGTATGCCTGCCTCCCCCTTTATCACAAGTACAATGCAGCAGGAAGCGGCAAGAAAGCTCGGGTTTACTTCTTCCCGTACAATGATGGTTGCACAACAGCTTTATGAAGGTATAGAAATCAAAGGTTCGGGCAGCGTGGGTCTTATTACTTATATGCGTACCGACTCTACACGAATTGCAAAAGAAGCACAGTTTGCCGCAAGAGAATATATCAAATCAAACTGGGGCGAAAATTATATTCCCGATTATATTCCCGAATATAAAAACAAGAAGAACGCACAGGATGCGCACGAAGCCATCCGTCCGTCAATTGTTGCTTACTCTCCTGCTTCAATAAAATCTTCGCTGACAAGCGACCAGTTTAAGCTCTATAAGCTTATCTGGGAACGCTTTATCGCAAGTCAGATGGCTCCTGCCGAAGTTGAAAATACCACTGTTGATATAGCAGGCGGAAAATATATTTTCAAAGCCTATGGTACTACAATCCTTTTCCCCGGATTTACCGCCCTTTATCTTGAGGGCGTAGACCACAAAGAGGATGATGACAGTGCAGAGCAGGCTCTTCCCAAACTTTCCGGTGGCGACTTAGTTCAGGCAAAATCACTTGCCGAAAAACAGAATTTCACTCGTCCCCCCGCAAGATACACAGAGGCTACCCTTATCCGCACATTAGAAGAACTTGGAATTGGCAGACCTTCAACTTATGCTCCGACAATTTCAAATATTCTTGCAAGAAAATATATCGAAAGCACAAAGAAAATTTTAAGTCCTACCGAGCTTGGTACAACTGTAAGTAAACTTATGACCGAGCATTTTGATAAAATTGTTGATGTTGCTTTCACCGCCGATATGGAACAGTTCCTCGACAAGGTTGAGGAAGGTGATATCAACTGGGTAAACATAATCCGCGAATTCTACGGCGATTTCAGCAACACACTAAAAAAAGCTGAAAAAGAAATGCAGTATGTAAAAATTGCTCCCGAAGAATCGGACGTAACTTGCGAAAAATGCGGACGCAAAATGGTTATCCGCGAAAGCCGGTTTGGTAAATTCCTTGCCTGTCCCGGTTATCCGCAGTGCAGAAACACCAAATCAATCACTGTTGAAATTGGCGTGAAATGTCCCAAATGCGGTGGCGAAATCATTGAGCTTAAGTCCCAGAAGGGTGCAAAATATTTCGGTTGCAGCAATCATCCGAACTGCGATTATATGTCCTGGGACAGACCTACAAACGAAAAGTGTCCCGAATGCGGTAAAATGCTTATGC